>NZ_JAOARI010000025.1 GCF_025210605.1 Halodesulfovibrio sp.
AGGCGTACGCCGACAGATTTACAGTCTGTTCCCTTTGGCCACTCGGGAACCCCACCTGTACTGGAGCTGGCGATGGGACTTGAACCCGCAACCTGCTGATTACAAATCAGCTGCTCTACCAATTGAGCTACGCCAGCAACGGAGACAGTGTTTATATATCCTTAGACTTTTTGGCAAGCAAAAAATGAAAAAAATGAAATTTAATTAAATAGAGCGTCGATGGGACGGGGACTTTAATTGATTTGGTGGTAGAAGTTGTTCTCGCACAGGGTGTGGTTGTTACTGGTTGTGATGAATGGTCACGACGGTGCAGAGTGACTCCGTTAGAATTTGGAGGTCTGCCTTTGCCTGAAGACATACTGAATCTAACACTTGCCCGACGAATAGCATTTGCTCGATATTACTTTGTCGTAGGATTGTTGCATATGCTTGAATTGGATGCAGGACATTGCAGAGATGCTCGGCGAGATCAGTACTTGGAGTGGTGGTAGGCATGGTGCCTCCTTGTGTGCTGATGGTTGTTTCAAGACCATAAAAAATATCGGGAGCTTGAAACAACGCCACACAATGCGCCCTGTAAGCTTTCCCCGAAGGTTTTTTATGGCTTACAGACTCCCGATAAAATAGAGGCAAATAAATTTTAAATGCACTTCGCCATTAGAGGTAGGAGAAAATGCAAACCGCTACTTACGGGAGCAATAAGCCGTTGTGTGTTAGGTGTGTTTCAAGCACCTGTGCGCATTAAGCATAGAGTTGCATGAAGTGTCAAGGAAAGAGAGTTGCAAGTATTGAAAGACATAAAAATTGGATACAAAAAAAGCCAGTCTTGCGACTGGCTTAATTAACGTGGTGGTGGGGGGAGGATTTGAACCTCCGAAGGCGTACGCCGACAGATTTACAGTCTGTTCCCTTTGGCCACTCGGGAACCCCACCTGTTCTATTTGTTGCGAGTGAAAAGTATTTCTCAACAACGGAGACGAGTTCTACGGATATGTGGCAGCTTTGGCAAGAAAAAAAGTTGTTATTTTGCAAATAATTGATTGAACAGGCGTGAGTTTGTTGGTTTTTGGCAGTGATAGTTAAAAGATACAAGGATGTTATCTAAAAAATGATGTTTGCAAGGTCCACAGCAAAACTCACAAAAGACATAAACAATACAGCAGAGTAGAATCGGGCTCCTATCGACCATACTGGAGCACCTTCGTATTTATCAGCACTGCGCCACAGTGCGACGCACATAACCCCTGTATAGAGTAAGACAATAATGAGCCAGCCTATGCGCACTGGATTTGCTGTCTCTTCAGATTGCAGTGCATAGTTTGTTACGCAAATGCTAATCACTGTGCCGAAGATCATGCCAAAAAGCCAGAATGTTACATATAGCGGTAGTTCTCCGCGCCATAATTTTACCAATATACCCATGGTATCCTCTGTGCTTAAGCGTATTTCATAAAATTATAGAAGACTAAGGGATCAGTGCAGTTATTTTGTGTCTGGCAACTCTTTAAGCCGCGCACTGTTATTAGCTGGCTTCTTGGTAAGGTTCGTAAACCTAGGGGTGATGTTAAATAGTCCCATGCATAGCCCTTGTTTTAAGGCCGTCTTAAAGGGGAAAGGGGTAGACTGAGAGTTTGCTAAGGTTTTCATTTCGCGCTGAGAAAGCTGGAGCGTTGGCATCTGTAAGTAAGCTTCCCCATTGAATTGCATATCAACGTGCACGTCCAAAAATTTGAGAGGAGGAAACAAGTTGTTAAGAGTGTTTATGGCAAGCCTTTTTTCTCGTTCTGGCGGGGTAATGATGGAAAACTCAGCTTGCGCAATTTGAGCAAGATCAGTGCAAAAGTTGCCATCAGTATACAAGAGCAAGGTATCTGCTGCCGTGCTTTCATGCGTAATTTTTAATGTGGGAAACTCTCTAGTAAAGAGTTTTTTGACTGCTGTCGCAGCTGCGGTTTCTTCTTCATGCCGTTGAAGTATCTTTAACATGTGTGGCGTTCCTACCAGAGGAACTTGCTTTATGATGCTAAAAGGGGAGAGTGCAGCGGAACCATTTATAAGTAGAACTCCTGAGGCACCAGCAAGAACGTAGGCAATAGAGAGAGTTCGAATATATAGACCGTCAACGTCCATTCGTGCCGATTCAGAGGGCAAAAATCCTGCGCCATCTTGCGTAATCTCATAATACATACACTTTCTCCGTTAACAGGCGTTGTAATGCATAAGGCATTAATTTGGCTGAGTTCTGCTTCGTCGCAGTTTTTATTTATTGAAATAAAAAGAAGCCTTATTACTACGAATTTAAAATAAAGTGGGCGACGGAGCAATGGATAATTCGAAAGGGCGTGTTGGATGAATATTAAAGTGAACAGCAAATTATGTTTTTATTTACAAGTTAACATAATCACATAGGGCAAGAAGAATCCTTATAGAGAAGGTTTATAAAAGATACTTAACTACCGTTATTACCATAAAAGAGTCTGTACAGAGTATTTCGTGAATGAAAGGACGTAACCGACTTTTATGTTTGGCTAAACTTTCATCGTATGTTGGCTGTAAACCATACTTTTATCATCCTAAAATGGCGGGGGTTAGTTGGTATGCTTTTGGTATCAAAGTAAAATTTTACCTTTCAGTGCACGAGTAGAGACTTCTTAATGCGTCAGCGTTTTTGAGGAGTGGTCGCAGCTGGCTGTTTTGGGTAGGTTCCTGCCACATTTTCCACAAGTTTATGGAATAAACAGGAGCAAACTAGCTTTTTACTATTATTCAGTTCATGTTAAGATTTTTTACAAAGGTATTGTGCATACTGTCTGTTTTTACTTCGTGAATGAAACGTGCTGAAGACATTCAAAAAATGTATTGGAAGCGGTGGGGGGGTATCTATATAAAGAAGGTGACGGGTAATGCTGGTCGAATAGTGGTATGAATCCAATGAATACAAAAACTCCCCGTTGTCACGATGATAACGGGGAGTTTCACTCAGTTTACAAACAGCGTGCAGCTTGTTTTTTTAGATAAGATTTTTTCCTGCCATGAAGGCTGCGTAGTTTCCTGCCCACATTTTTGCAGGTGTAACGTTTTTAAGAGCGCTGAGCCAGCATTCTTCTGGCAAGGTATTAAATGGTGCCACGGTACTTAATGCGCCGAGCATAACCACGTTTGCGCTTCTACCTGTGGTGTCACCAAGCTTGATGGCTTCGCTAAGAATATCCAGTTTGATGACATTGTATCCTTCGAGCAGTTCAGCAATTGCTTCATCGCTAGGGTACTGCTGTGGATCAAAACCTTGTGGAACAATGGCAGTATCGGCAAACAGTATTGTTCCACCTTCTTTGAGCATTCCAAGGAATCCTGGACGTAACAATTCACTTTTTTCCATGACGATAAGCGAGTCGGCAGTGCCTGGAATGATTTGTGGGCTGCGCACGTTACCACATGCAAATGTGGAGATAACAGGACCGCCCATTTGAGCCATACCGTGCGTTTCACCCTTGATAATGTTTTTGTCACCATACCCCGCTGCAAAAGCTAATTGAGCAAGAACTTTTCCGAAGAAAAGGTTACCCTGTCCGCCAACGCCGCGAATAGAAAGTGATAAGCGTTCTGGACGATCTGCGTCAGAGATCTCAGGCACTGCAATTTCCTGAGGCGGCTCTGGGAGCTTCACAGAAGATTTTTCAATAGTCACATCTTTTGGATCAATCACGCTGATTGCGCCTTTTGGACACATCTGCATGCATGCAGGTGTTTGTGACACACAGCCGGAACAAATATTGTTCCATACTGGCTGACCATTTTCATCAAGGCTTATGCCGGAACAGATATTACATGCACCGCAGCTGATACATTTTTCATGATCGACTGTCAGTTTTTGACCAAAAGCAGATTTAGGAACTTTTCGGATACATGTTCCCTGTACAACAAGGGTAGTAAATTTGCCGTTTTCAGCATCAGCAAGCGCTTTGCGTAAACTTTTTCTGATATCCTTATAGTTGTAGGCGTCTACTTCTACAACGTCGGTTCCTTGCGCACGGAGAGCGTCAGTCATTACAAAGCGGTTTTCATCACCTGCAAGGTTTACAGGAGAACTTGGGCTTGGCTGACCACCAGTCATGGCTGTCCATTCGTTGTCGAGGACAACTTTTACACCAGCAACATGTCTGAATACTGCGTTACGCGTTGCATCCATGCCGCTATGACATTCAGTACCGTCACCGATGAGGCTGATACATTTGTTGGCAGATTCCGGCTTAGAAAGAACATAGCCAGTGCGTTTTGCTTCACTTGCACCCATAGCAAGACCTGTGTCTAAGGCGTTCATAAAGTAAAGCAGTGTGTTACATCCGATATCACCAAAGATAGCTTCAAGTTGACCGCTCTTTTTCATGCGTGATGCAACTTGAGCAAACAGGCGGTAAGGGCAGCCTGCACAGATCATTGGAGGGCGTGGAACTGGCTGTGCAGAAACTTGCTTAGTCGCAATATCTTCACCAAGCAGCGCAGCAATGCTCGCAGGTGTCCATTCAGTAACTTTGCTGAAATCCGGTTTGCCGATAACAGTAAGTCCTGCCGCAGCACATTCGTCTTGGAGGTAACGGTATCCGTCATCTAAAACATAAACATCGCCTTCGATGGATGCGCAGAAGTCTTTAATTTTTTGAATTGGAAGCGGGTTAGTAAATCCGAGAGACAACACATCAATATCGTTATCATAAAGATCTTTGTATTCTTCCATGTACAGGGCGTTGACGCCGTATGCAATCACACCGCGTTTTCCATTACCTTTCAGGTGACGGTTAAGCGGGCTTTCTTCGATGTACTTGGTGAGTGCAGGCATGCGCTCATCCATAACACGGTCATAGTTCATGCGAGCAAGGTTTGGTAGGGCGTTAAGCTGCTTCATTGGCGCAACATCTGCGATGTCACGAGTTGCAGTTTCACCAAGGGTTACCAAACCTTCACTGTGGCACAGTACGCCACTTGGCTGTACGATTACAGCTGTGTTGAATTTACGAGCCAAATCTGCTGCGATTTCAGAAGATTCATACAATTCTTGATGATTGCGAGGTTCAAATACTGGAACAAAGCTGCTTTTGTATAACAGGTGAGGGTCAATAACGTGCTGTGTTGAGCTAGGAGTGAAATCTGTTGCAACGTATAGAACAAGACCACCACGAGGAACGGAGAATGTTGCAAGGCTGGTGAAAACGTCACCTGCCTGAAATAATCCTGGAATTTTCATGGTTACAACACAGTCGCGACCAGCAAGTGTGTGCCCATGACCTACAGCAAGAGCAACTGCCTCACTGACAGACCAGCCTACCGTAATCATGTCCTGAACCTGTGACAGCCCTTTGTCGATAACCTCAGAACTTGGAGTGCCAGGGTAGCCGTCTACAGCATGGATGCCGTTGCGAACGCAACCGGCTGCAAAGGCAATGTTTCCTTGCAGGACTGTTTTATGTCCTTTTTTTTCAGTACATAATTTTTTCATAGCATTCATGATTTACTCACTCGTAATAGAAATAGGTGTAATGTGCTGTGTGTATTCCACCTTTTTTAACATCAGCAAAAAAAGTGGAAGGCAGCAAAGTAATTATCTGAAGATGGTTAACGCAAGCAGTAAACACTTGCGTTTGTTTAGTCATTGCACAGGTATTTTATTTATACAAGATTGCAGCGAGGTAAAAGAGCATTTGCATTATGCAATCCAGTAGATGAAGTTTTTTTAGGTGAACTAAGTTTTCTTCTGGTCTGCCAAAAATGTGGAAGTTATTTGTATCGAAAATAACAAATTTGTCCAGCAGAAGTGTTGGGACTGTGTTTTTTGATTGGCTGCCAATGGTGGGGGAGAGTGTGGGTGACGATTGTTAAGAGTGTGTACTTTGGTGTTATATCGCGGCGTGTAGATGGATTATAGTTAGAATATATACAAAAAGTTGAATTGTCTCCTGCGGTTGTGCTACAAAAACACTTTCCTATTGCGAGAGATTGGAACAGGGTATCTTTTTGAATTTTGACAAGAACGGGCGGATGTAATTTTTATTTGGGGGAGCAATGCGCACTTTAAAAAACGAGGTTTCCATGCGTCACTTACTTTCCGTAGCGTTATCTGGAGTAATTGTCTTACTTCTTGTTCAGGGCAGCATGGCAGAGGTGAAAGACTATACGTGTGTCGGAGTTAAGAAGGATCAGGTTGAAAAAACTAAAATTTGCCGCTTACGCGCAAACATCGTAATTCCAGAAGCGTATTTGCTATCTAAGGACGATTTAATTGATAGTGCTAAAGCTGCTGCAGTTGAGCTGCATTCAAAAAATGACGTGCAGGTTATCGTGGTTAAATTGTATCCTTCAGAAGAATATGCCGAGTTTTTCCCACAGGTTCTGGATATGACATATGCACCATACAAAATAGGGTGGGACGGAAAGCCTGCATCTAAATGGGTTGCGTACATCGCAGAGACTATGCCGACTGAAAAAGATATGTTCCATATTCGTACGTGGATGTTAGAACAGGCTAAGAATAAAGAGACTATTCTTGAACGTAAGCAAGAACTAGCAAAACAAATGAAGATTCCTGTCGATGATGTGTATTTCCCGATTTTTAGACTTGTGCCGTGTCTCATGAGAAATGAAGGGTAGCAGATTATTTCAGTATACTGTGATGCGGAGGCGTGACAATTGCTGTTGTGCCTCCATTTTTATTCCATGTGAATTATGTAGACATATGATGATATTTCTTACAGAACAAGCAAGTTACTTTATTTGATGTGCTCCGCTACTTCGTTATTTGCCTTTCCGTAGGGAGAGGCGGTAGAACACGGCGTGATTCGTAGTTGTCATCTTCGGGAGAATAGTATGAATGATACAGGTTCCACAGTAAATAAAAGCTTGCAGCAAATCACCCAGTTACAACAGCGTGCGATTCAGTTTGCAGAGTCGGGTATGGTGGAAGAAGCATTGGAAGCTGCAATGATTTGCATTGGTTTGCAGGAAGAAGTAGCGCCGAACGATTTGTTATTAAGAGCAAAGTTAACGCAAAATGCAAGTCGGATTTTATTGTATGCTGGGGAGCTTGATTATTCAGAAAAGATTGCTCGTGAAGGCTTAGATTTTTTGCAGACAGCAGAAGGCGTGACTAATGATGATAGAGCCCATGCTTTTCTTAATATGTCATCCATTTTGTATACCAAGAAAGAGTTAGATAGCGCCGCGTTGATCCTTCAAGACGCCTTAGCCATTTGGAGTAAAGAAGCAGGGCGGGATGCAGAGGTTGCCGAGTGTTACAATAACCTTGGACGATTGCGTGAAGAGCAAGGTAGAGCAGAAGAAGCTATAGAGCTTCATCAGCAGGCAATAGACATAAAAAGAAATATTTTCGGCGACCATGAACAGACGGCGTTTTCCATTATGAATAAAGGATTAGCTCTGATGCTTTCAAAGCAATTTTTAGAAGCTAAAGTAACACTTGAAGAAGCAATCGCTTGTTATCGACGTATCGGGCAGTACGACTCTGAGATGGTAAAGGCATGTGAGCAAAACTTGAAAATATGCTTAGAGCACATTTAGCTTATATTGAATCAAAGGATTACGAAGCCCGTTCATTACATGATGAACGGGCTTTTTCTTATGTGGCCTCACGTCAAGTAAAATGCCAAAACTATTCTTGAGCGGTTTGCGTTAGCAAACTGCTTATGGTCTCTTTGAAGAGTATTCCTTTTCTTATTCGTGCCACTAGGCACCAAGTACCGATTCGGTACATCTTTCTTTAACGGATCACCATTTTTATGTCGTTGCTAAGCAACCCAAAGCCCGTCGTGATCCTGTCATGCTGTATGTGCCGTTAATGACCGTCGCCATAGAAGCACAGCAAGTTTTCTAGCAAGAGCAGCAATTGCCTTTTGAGCAACGCCATGCTTGCTGTAAATTCTGTTGTATGTAGCTGCTG
>NZ_JAOARI010000026.1 GCF_025210605.1 Halodesulfovibrio sp.
ATATTACTTTGAGCCAAGTGAAAGAGGCGGTTGCTTTAATAAACAACCGCCCCAAAAAGAAACTAGGTTTCAGGACAACCATCGAGTTTTTAACTGAACTCGGAATATATCAACTGTTAAGTTTGACGTGACAATCTGCGATATTCCGCTTTAGGTGTGGAAAAAAATTACAACACAAAACTATTTTTGCAGGCTTCAATTGATTGCAGGATATAGCAAAACCCACATGAAAGTGCTTTTGCCTGCGCTTTTCAATAAACGATGCAATATTGCTTAGTGTGCGGACGTATGAGGAAGGAAGTTGATGACAACTTCCTTCTTTTTTTTTTGCGGTTCGGACAATGCGCATATTTTGCTTTGCGGTTGCGAAACACTGCATCATGGGGCGGTATAGCAATGCTGTAACTCGTGCTTTTACGTATTCGTTATGTGGAAGCAAAGTGGTGATAGTTGTTTGAAATAGCACACTATCTATATAGTGTATGTGAATTTGCTTTTCGTGAAAAAATAAGAGCAATGCGTTGACATTGATAATCGATTTCAATAATTAGACGTCAAAACATCACATTGTTTTGGTTAGTTATCCCGTGTGTGAAAGTATGAGACACCATGTTCGGATGCTGAATCAGGCAGTGGTTGATAAAATGTTCCGGTTTGCAATCAGAGTTGAATTGAGACGGCGTTGCGCGCAAGCAGTCGCACATGCCGTTGATAACCGTGTTTGTTAGGAGGGTGCGGTGGATTTTTTTAGTCAGAAGCAACAATTTTTGCAGGATAATGGCGTTATCTTATATTTCAATGGTCCTGTCTCTCAGGATGTAGTTGAAGGCGTGGGCGAGGCTGTTCGCTCGAAGCTTCGTCACGAAGCGGCAGGCGTAAGTATGATGCAGCGTGTGTTTACGATTCTTGTTGAGCAGATGCAGAATATTATCCGGTATTCAACAGATAGGCTTGCAGAGGATGAAAATGGTGCTGAAACCGCGTGGGGACAGATCATAGTAGGTCTTGATGAAGAGGGTGGGTATTTTGTTTCCTGCGGGAACAAAATTAATTCAAAAGATACTCAGAAACTTCAGAAAAAGATTGAGCATGTTCAGCATATGGAACCGGAAGAATTGAAAAAATATTATAAAGAAATGCGCCGTAAGGGACCGGATTCTGATTCAAAGGGCGCAGGGTTAGGGTTTATTGAAATGGCTCGTAAGGCTCGAGCGCCTTTAAGTTTTTCTATTGAGCCACTTGATGAAACAAGCTCGTTTTTTGCGATGAAAGTAAAGGCATAGGAGGTAAAAAGTGGAAAAATATCTAGTTGCAGCAACTAAATCTACCCCGAAAATTAGTTTAAATCCCGTAACGCATTCCCATGAAATTTCAGGTGAATCATATCCTGAAAATTGTTCAAAATTTTATGGTCCCGTATTTGGCTGGATTAAAGAGTACCTAGCAGGTGTAAACGGCAGTAAGGTTACATTCTCTATGGATATTCTGTACTTCAACAGCTCAAGTTCGAAAGCGTTGATGGAGCTGTTTGAATTGCTTGATGGTGCTGCAAGTTCCGGTACCAATATTATTGTTGATTGGCGCTATCATGAAGAAAATGAAGTTGCATTAGAGTGCGGGGAAGATTTTATGGAAGAGGTTTCTTCAGTTTCCTTTAATTTAGTAAGTTATAGCTAATACAAAGAGGCGTTGTGTCGTGAATAGATATTTATATTGGCGTGGCACTGCTTCTGATTTGGGTAAAAAAATTGTTTTTGGCTGCGTCAGCTTTTGCATTCTTGCAGCGGCAGCAGGGGGCAGTGTCGGTTTTCTCGTTGGAGCAGGCGGGTTGGATATTGCTCCATATAAGCTCGCAGCAATGGTTGTGGCTGTTCTTTTGATACTATCATTAGCGGTGGGGGCTTGGGTTAATATAACTATTTGTAACCCACTGGTTCTACTTTTTACTACATGTGAAGAAGCGGCACAGAATGGTTTTATGTTTACTAAAACTATTGCAGGAAACGTGTTCTTTAGCAGGTTTTCATGTGTGTTGGAGCGTGTTTTTTACTATATTCGTGAACAGATTGACGAAACTGAAAGTATAAAAAAAGAAGCTTTTAAAGAGTCGCGTAAGACTGTGCGTGCATTACGCAAAGCAGAGAAAGCGGCTGAGAAAGCAAGTGCATCCCGTGCTGAAGCTTTTGCTATGGCAGCAGATCAGTTGCAGGGAGTGGCATCTGGACTGACTGATAATTCACAACAACTTTTTGGTCTCATGAACGATGTAACCAAAGGTGCTATGGAGCAAAAAGATGACCTTGATGTAGCTTCACACTCAATGGAGCAGATTACTGCTGTAGCGAGAGATATTTCAGCGACAACAAGCCGGACTGCGGAAAATGCCAAAGGAGCCATGACAGTTGCGGAGCAAAGCGCTGGTGTTGTGAATAAAAATCTAGAGGCAGTAGAGCATATGAAAAGCTCACACGCAGAACTTCAGGAAAATATGAAGGCACTTAGCGTTCAGGCTGGTGAGATTTCGAATGTCATTGAATTGATCGAAGATGTGGCGGATCAAACAAACTTGCTGGCACTCAATGCTGCTATTGAAGCAGCACGGGCAGGAGATGCGGGCAGAGGATTTGCAGTAGTGGCTGATGAAGTACGGAAGCTTGCAGAGCGTACAGTGACTGCGACGGCAGATGTTCGAAAGATTATGTTTTCCATCGGTGATGTTATTAAAGAAAATGTTGTGTGCGTTGAACATACTAGCGGTCTACTTGATAACGTTCATGAGCTTGCGTGTGATTCTCAAACTTCATTGAAAGAAATTGTGCGGCTTGCAAAAGGTGCTTCGGAAAGAAACATGACTATTGCTGAGGCGGTAGAGGAGCAAGTAGCCGCTTCTGGGCAAATGGGTGTTCTTGTGCATGGCATTAGTGATGTTTCGCAGCATACTGCGGATATTTCTGCACAGGCTTCGGATACAGTAGGTTCTATGACCGGACATACGCAGACGCTGTGTAACATTATTGAAGACTTTCGGCATCAGGGAGAAATTGATTCAACCCGCGTTACGTAGATAATGCCATACGTCTTATGTGGTGAAGAGTGTGGGTGAGATTGTGTTGAACAGCTAAGGAGTTTTTGATGTCGGTCGCAAGAAGACTTATGGATGGTGCCGGATGGTTTAATGTCAGAATTAAAATGTGCTTTTTTCTTGCATTAACTATGGTAGGTGCGCCGTTAACAATCCTTGTAACAGGAGAAACGCTCAACCGTACTGAGCTTCTCGATAAATTGGGATTATGGGCAATTGTTGGACTGATTTTGTTGTTCCCATTATCCAAGTTACTAACGTATCTTTTGGTTTTGTTTCCCATACAACAACTCAATGGATTATGCCTTGAAATTCAGAAAGGCAATCTGAATCCTTTTAGTGAGATACCACCAGAACCGGCAAAGCAAGATGAATTGCAGAAGCTGCGCCATAATATGTTTTGGATGGGGCACGTTATTGATTGTCGTCAGAAAGAAATTCGTACGGCTATGGAACAATTGGAAGATGCGCAAAAGCAGATTCAAAGTTCTATTGATTATGCAGAGTTGATTCAGAAAGCATTTTTACCGGCACAAAGTGATGTTGCTGCTGTGTTCAAAGATTCATTTCTTTTATGGAGGCAGCGTGATGGTGTAGGGGGTGACTCCTATTGGTTTAAACAAACTGAGAATGGATTCTTTTTAGGCATTATTGATTGCACGGGGCATGGGGTTCCCGGAGCCTTTATGACGCTTATTGTTCAGTCATTTCTTGATAGATTGGATGCGACAAAATTCGAAAAAAATCCTGCTGGGGTTTTAACTGCTGTGAATAAGCTTATTAAAAAAGCATTCTCCAGCAATGGTAGCTCTGCCAGTCCTGATGATGGTATGGATTGCACCTTTGTGTATATTGATAATGAGAAAACAGAAATGGTGTTTGCTGGTGCTCGAAATTATTTAATCTTACGCACTCCCGAAGGCTCTCTTTCCGAGTATAAAGGGGATAAAAAAGGTGTGGGAATGAATAAAACCCCTCTTGAGTTTGAGTTCACAAATCAGAGTATCCCTGTGGAAAGGGGAATGCGGTTTTATATGCTGACAGATGGTTTGACAGATCAAGTTGGCGGTGAGCGCAGATTACCGTATGGTCGCAAACGCTTTAAGGCTGTCATCAGCAAAAATCACAACCAAATGATTGAGCAGCAGAATGAATTGATTGAAGATTTTGTAGCCTATCAGGGTGAAGAAAAACGTCGAGATGATGTTCTTGTGTTTGGTGGAGAATTGTAAATAATACTGAATTGTTTTTTTACACGTAGTTAGAATACGTTACGGTATATTGTATGTTGTGCCCGAAAACGAATTTTGTTCGTTTTCGGGTTTTTTTAATGAATAGAGAGTAATGTCAGTTTGCTTTGTTTAGCCTCGCGTAGTGCAACACTATTATTTTCTGGGTTCTTGACTTTGTGCCAAAATGCACAATAGTGTTTTTGTGTTCAGGTATAATAAATTCAACGTGTTGTGCGTACTGTGCGGGAGGATGCATGCTGAAAATGAATGTTCGACAACGGATTATTGCAGGTTTTCTTATCCTGTCTGTGTGTCTTGGGGGACAGACATGGTTTTCATATGAACAATTGCTTCTTGTGGAAGACAAAACGTATTCAGTTGAATTCATTGATGATGTGGAAAGTTCCATTCTTAATTTCCGTCGGCAGGAAAAAAACTATCTGCTGTATGGGGAAGAGTCGAGCTATGAGCTGACATTAAGTGAGATTGAACACACGTTGCATCTGTTGGGGCGGCACTCTGAGTTGAATTTTGATCCACTTATGACTGACAGCATTGTAGCTTTAAACAAGACCATCATTTTATATCGTGACAGCATTGTCTCTATGTATGATGCAGCTAATAAACAGGGGCATAACTTAAACGGTGAAATAATAAAGTTACGTGAAATCGGTCAGAAATTAGTTGCAAAAGCTCAGAGTATTGCAACTCTTGAACGTGAAAATATTCTTAAAATTAATAGGCAATTGCGAAAGCAGTTGCTTTTTTCAATTCTGACAGTGACATTTTTATTTTTGTGCACTCTTTATTTTATTTCACGGCGTATTATCAGCCCGTTAAAAGTTATAGAAGAGACAACAACAAAGATTGCACAGGGGAATTTCACTACTGTTGAAGTGAGTGATATGCAGGACGACATCGCACAGGTGCAGCATGCCTTTAATAGAATGGTAACAGAATTAGGGCATAGGCAGGCTCAGCTGGTTCAGGCGCAAAAAATGTCTTCTATTGGTACGTTGAGCGCTGGAATTGCACATCAGGTGAATAACCCGTTGAATAACATTTCAACCTCAGCACAAATTTTACAAACAGAATTGAAAGACTCGATAGAACCCTTCCCGCAAAAATTACTTGATAACATTGAGACAGAGACTGCGCGCGCGCGGGATATTGTTCGTGGTTTGCTTGAATTTGCACGTTGTACCGATTTGTCATTGCGCACAGTCGCGTTGAAAAATGTTGTCGAGAATGCCGTACAGCTTGTTTCCTCCCAAATCCCTTCAGGAGTCAGTGTGGATGTGGATGTGCCTGAGAACATTTTTGTGCGCATCGATCCTCAACGAATGGGTGAGGTTCTCATCAACCTTATTATCAATGCGATTCAAGCAATGAAAGAGAATCCGGCAGGGCAGATCGTACTATCGGTTCTGGATGAAAACCCTGATGCGCCTGTAACGCTTGTGGTGGCAGACACAGGCAAGGGGATAAGCGAAGAAGATTTGCCTAAAGTTTTTGATCCATTTTTTACAAGTAAAGAAGTGGGCGAGGGTACTGGGCTTGGTTTATCAGTTGCGTATGGAATAATTGAAGAATTTGATGGAGAAATTCGAGTTGAAAGTACACTTGGTGTAGGGTCACAGTTCTTTATTGATCTTCCACGGATGCAGAGTGATGAGAGTGCTGCCTGAAATATACCGCAGGGCAGTTCGCGTGCATGCTACTTTATGTGGTAACAATCGGACTAAATGCAAAAGTAAATCGCTATGAAAAACGCTAAGATATTAATTGCTGAAGACGAGTTGATTGCGCGGGAGAATCTGGTGCATGTCCTTACACGGCAAGGCGCAGATGTTACTGCTGTAGAAAATGGCGCGCAGGCACAAAAAGCTGTCGAAAAAAGTGGGTACGATGTTGTGCTTACAGATATGCGTATGCCGGATATCAGCGGGCTGGAATTGCTTCAAGTCATCAAGGCGAATGCTCCAGATACCGAGGTGATTGTTTTAACTGGGTACGCTACGGTAGATAATGCTGTACAGGCTATGGCAAAGGGTGCGTTTCAGTACTTAGCAAAACCTGTGCGGCTTGATGAAGTGATTGTTCTTACGCAAAAAGCTTTGGAAAAAAAACGGCTGAAAGAAGAAGTTTCCATGCTTAAACACAAGCTGGAAACGTCCAGTTCGGATAGAATTATTGGTCACAGTGCGCCTGTAAAAGCGTTAAAACGGCAGATAGATCAAGTTGCGGCGGTAGGCTGCACGGTTCTTGTTCAAGGTGAAACAGGTACTGGGAAAGAGCTTGTGGCAAAAGCTCTGCATATGGGAAGTCCTAGGCGCTCGAATCTGTTTTTTGCTGTGAACTGTGCCTCATTTAATGAAGAGTTATTAGCCAACGAACTTTTTGGACACGAAAAGGCAGCCTTTACAGGGGCTGGCAGCGCTAAAAAAGGTTTATTGGAAGCTGCGGATAATGGCACATTCTTTTTAGATGAAGTCGGCGATATGCCCTTGAGCATGCAAGCTAACTTGCTGCGCGTTCTTGAAACCAGAAAATTATTGCGAGTAGGCGGCACTGTTGAGGTTCCTGTTGATGTGCGCATTATTGCGGCTACTAATAGGGACTTAGTCAGCATGGTTGAAAACGGAACGTTCCGCAGAGATTTATATTACAGACTGAATGTTATTACATTAGAGGTGCCACCGCTTCGGGATCGAAAAGATGACATTCCACTGCTGGCTAGCTTTTTTGTGAATAAGTTCGCTACGGCATTCAATAAAATTATTACAGATATAGATGATGATGTGCTGGAATTGCTTCAAGAATATCCATTCCCTGGAAATGTCAGGGAGCTGGAAAATTTAATGGAGCGCGCAGTGGTGCTCTGCAACGAAAGCGTTATCCGTATGGCACAGCTTCCTCCAGATATTTGGAGTGAGCATTTGTTGCATGCAACAGCTGTTAACTCTGGATGCGAGTTCGACAAGGTTGTATCCCTCGATGATAATGAGCGTCGCTATTTACGGTGGGTATTGGAGCAAACTAACGGCAATAAAAGTAGGGCAGCAGAGTTACTTGGTTTGAACCGTGGTTCGCTATGGCGAAAAATGAAGCGGCTGGGTTTGGCAGAGTAGCACGGACACATACTACGATTAATGTGCCCGTGCTTGTTTTGTGATTATCTAGGGCTGGGGTTACGCGCGGAGGATGTGTTCTTCCGTTGGCTCTGTACCTTGTTCTTCTTGCAGATTTGATTGTGCGGGCGGCAAAAGCACATGATCTACGACTTCGGTGATTGACGATATGAAGTGTAATTCTGCGGCATTTCGCACGTCTTCATTCATTATTTCAACCTCGCGGCGGTTACTTTCTGGCAGAAGTATTTTTCGTACCCCTGCTTGCTGCGCGGCGAGTATTTTTTCACGCAATCCACCCACAGGTAATATGCGTCCACTCAGAGTAAACTCACCTGTTAATGCAACATCCCGTCGCGCTGCTCGCTTCGTGAGCAGCGATAACAATGCCATTGCAATGGTTATCCCCGCTGAAGCACCATCTTTTGATATATTTCCCGCAGGAATATGAACATGAATATCTGTTTGTTCGAAGATGTTTTCATCGATTGCGAACTGTTTGGCATTACTTCGGAGAAAGCTGAGCGCAGTTTGCGCTGACTCTTTGAGGATGTCTCCTAGGGAGCCTGTCATCAAGAGTTGCCCCGTTCCCTTCATGCTTGCAGTTTCAATATAGATAAGCTGCCCGCCGTATTCGCTCCATACTAAGCCTGTTGTTACACCGATAAGCGGCTGTGCTGTGGCTGCTTCAAATGAGAACCGTTCGTACCCCAGCAGACTGTGGATGTCTTCGGTTGATATCGAAATCGGTGGTTCTTTGGTGTGCTGCAATATCTGTAAATTTATTTTTCGGCATATATTACCGATTTCCCTGTTTACACTACGGAGTCCGGCATCTCTGGTATAGCCGGAAATAAGGGCAGCCATTGCTTCTGGCGTAAATGAAATTTCGTTCTGTGAATAGCCTAGCGTTCGCAGCTGACGGGGGGCTAGGTAGTCCAGTCCAATTTGTTTTTTTTCATTGAGTGTGTAGCAGGAGAACGGAATTATTTCCATTCTGTCCCGTAATGGTGCTGGAAGATTTTCCACGACGTTGGCTGTTGTAATAAACATAACGCGGGAAAGATCGAACGGAGTATCCAGATAGTAATCCAAGAAGTGCCTGTTTTGCTCTGGGTCTAGAATTTCCAGCAAAACAGATGCCGGATCTCCCCTGAAGTCCTGACCAATCTTATCAATTTCATCCAGCATAAATACAGGGTTATTAACGCCGCACTTATTCAGCTCGCTTATTATACGACCTGCCATTGCGCCTACGTACGTGCGCCTGTGTCCCCGAAGTTCTGCTTCATCACGCATGCCTGCCAGAGAAAGTCGAATAAATTTTCTTGAAAGAGCGTTTGCAACGGATTTTCCGATGGAAGTTTTGCCAGTGCCTGGAGGGCCTGTGAAGCATAAAATTGGACCGGAAACAGAGCATGCCTGTTTTTGTTGGTCTAAAATTTCTTGCACAGTGTTTCGGAGAATCTCAAGATTGATAGGCTTTGGAAGGTAATGCAGCGCACCTTTTTTGAGTGCACCTATCGCGTTATCAACAGTGGCATAGCCTGTAACGATAATAAGCTTTGTGTCCGGCCATTCTTCCTGCACATAGTTGAGCAGCTCAAGTCCGTCCATCTTTTGCATTTTCAGGTCGGTTACAATGCAGTCCACATTCCTTTCTTCCAAGATGTGCACGGCTTCCAGCCCGTTTGCTGCTACAAGAATTTCGCAAGACAGCTTGCTGAGAGAATACGCCATGTTGTCACGGGAGATCTGTTCATCATCGACAACCAGTACGGTACTTTTACGTATGTGACAGGTAATATTGGAAGCAAGGTATTCCAGAATGCGCTGCTTAACTCCGTCCAGCCCGAAATGTTCCTGATTGAGCACGGCAACAGCGTTTTCAAGCTCCAGATTGTCTTGAGATGAAATGTTCCATGGCAGCGAAAGTAACATCTCAATATACGTCACGCCGAGGCTGAATTCGGCTACAGAAGGGTCTGTTCTGTCGAGCTTGCTTATTTCATCTAATGCAATGCGCCGTACGTTTTCGGGCAGTTTTGATTTCTCGACGGAGTTTCTTAATTCTTCCTGAGTGCTCAGAGTGGTTTCCGGTGCCGCTTCAATTGTTTCCTGTCTACTAAAAAGTCCCATGTTTCCGCCTTTTGTTTCTCTATGTATATCAGCTTGATATAGGTAAATCCATGTATTCTGGTGCTGCAATATGCAGCACCTTTTGTGCGATCTAATGTCATGTTCGTAAGCGAATGCTGCAAATTGCATCGGCATATTTGTAATTGCTGCAAATCGTAACGTTTTTTCATGGGTGAAAATAGTCGCTTGAGATAAAAGTCAGTAAATATAGTATATTAAAGAATGGCATGGATACTGCTATCTGAAAACAAAATACCTGAACGATGGGATGATTCATGAAGATAATGGATATGTTGGAGTCTGTTTCTGTTGCTGCTGCTTTTGCTGAAGCTGGCGAACAGGATACGGCTTTAGAAATAATGAAAATTGATGAAAAAAATAAAAAAATAATAGTTGCTTATGATGGAGAGCCAGCGGAACGGCAGGTTATTCAGGCGGCTATACCTGTTGCGGCGCGGCTGGGGTGCGAATTGTTGTTTGCCTGTGTGCAGGGCAGAGCGAAAGCCGAAACGCTCGGGAAGAAATTTTTCGAATCATCGAACCGTTCCTTTAAACGAATTTTCACAGAGGAGGTCGAGAAATTATCAAGTTCTACAGACAAAATACATGCCCGGCAGATTGTTGTGTTTGAGAGCTTTAATGAGGCAGTACGTAAGGTTTGTAATGAAACACGAGAAGTAGAGTTTGTTCTTTTACGGAGTGATGCATGTAAACCGGCTCAATTGCACATAGATGTGCCCTATTTTTTTATGACGAATGCCTAGCGTGGGGAAATGCTGGGTAGCACAGAGACCTACGCTTGAAAAAGGAGGGCGTTGTGAATCTGTTTAAAACGTTGGAAAGGCTTTTTGTAGCGGTTGTTTATGCGGAAAGTGGTGATAGTGAAATGGCAGAAAGCATTGTCACTGAGCATAAGCGAAATACTAAAGTGTCTAATAGACAAAAGTCAAAAACCGCGAATAAACGTCCGCAGTTGCGTGCGTAACATAGTATAAGAAGGTTGTACCGAAGGAGAAAGAATGAATACCGCGCATGATAGAAAGAAAAAAGCAAAAATTAATGCATTGTTGTTCGGCGCTGTAAGCATATGTTTATACGCAGCAGTGTTTCACTTTGCAGACCCAATGGTAGCCTTGTATGCAAAAGGTGGAGCGTACTGTTTGTTACCTGTTTCTACAGTATTTTTATTCTCGTATGTGCATGGTAATTTTGCAAGCAATGTGTGGACAGCTCTTGGTATTGAGGCATCTGCTTCTGCAGAAAGAAAAACAGATGCAGCTGAGGCAACCAAACGTAAAGACACCCGTAGCCGTGCTGCAATGAAAGCGTAGCAGACTCGATTAATCAGGAGATATTCCATGCATGATATACTATTAGATGGCGCTCGTTTTGTAGATTTGTCTTTAGCGGGTGTACTGTTCCTTTTCTTTGTAGGTTTTGTAGGTGGCTTGGTAAGTGGTTTTATCGGCTCCGGTGGTGCGTTTGTACTTACTCCGGGCATGATGAGTCTTGGTGTACCGGGTCCGGTCGCTGTTGCAAGTAACATGTGCCATAAATTCCCTAAAGCTCTCGTGGGTGCTTTAAAACGCTACAAGTACGGTCAGGTTGATATTAAAATGGGTCTGATTGTTGGTGTTTCTGCGGAAATTGGCGTGCAGCTCGGTATTCAGGTTCAAAAGTTTATTCTGGAAATGTGGGGTGCAGCTGGTTCTAACCTGTATGTTTCTTTCGCCTTTGTGTTCGTTCTGGTTACTGTAGGCAGCTTTGTTATGAAAGATGCCATTACAACCAAGCGCAACGGTGGTGAAGAAAAAGTAACCAACCTTGCGAAAAAGTTGCAGAGCATAGAACTCTGGCCAATGATGAACTTTAAAGGCAGCAACATTCGCATTTCTTTCTGGTTCACTGCTCCTGTAGGTCTTGCTGCTGGTCTCCTTGCTGCTACCATCGCTGTGGGTGGTTTTGCAGGCGTACCGGGTATGATCTACATCATTGGTATGTCCAGCCTTATGGCATCAGCAACAGAGCTTGTTGTTGCATTTGTTATGGGACTTGGCGGTACTCTTATCTGGGCGTTCTACGGTATGGTAGATATTCGCCTGACTCTCATTATTCTTGCCGGTTCTCTTTTCGGTGTTCAGCTTGGCGCTATTGGTACAACATACGTTAAAGATTACGTTATTAAATACGTAATGGCGACCATTATGCTTATCGTTGCATTTAGCCGTGGTCTTGCTATGCCTAAATATCTCAAACAGCTTTCTGTGCTGGATTGGGATGCAGGACTTATTAGCAGCATGAGCAAAGCTAGCTTTGGTCTCATGTGTTTTGCATTAGGCGTAGGTGCATATATTATTCTGAAAGCCATGATTATGGGACGTAGACAAGAACGTAAAATGGAGATGGCTGCCAGTTCTAATGCGTAAGATATAATCTAACCCGATGATAAGGGGCGTTGCGGATGTATAAAAAAATGCTTGTAGCTTTTGATGGTGCACAAACTTCAATGGATATTGTCCGGCAGGCTGCTCGCTTTGCCAGATCAGAAAACTCCGCGGTTGATATCGTGACTGTCTGTCCGGAGTACCAGGGAGATTTGCGGATACAGGGAGATACAAGTGTTTTGTACGACATGTACGAAACCATCCGTAACGCCTTAAGTGATGCTGTGACGATGTGTGAAGAGCACGGCATCCATGCTCGGGGGCATTTCTGCATAGGGCGTCCGGCAGAAACACTTGTTGAGCAGATTAGCGCACTCGGCAGCGATATTGTAGCACTTGGCACTCACTCCAGACAGCTGTTACAATCAGTTGTGGTCGGTTCCGTAGCTAGTACCGTGGTTCGTCAAACGGATAGTGATTTGCTCATAATTACAGGGAGCAATGAACTTTCGCTGGATAACATTTTTCTTGCATACGATGGAAGTGCAGAAGCTGACATAGCAGCGCAGCAGGCGAGCGCCTTATCGGAACGGTACGGTGCTGAGCTTACAGCAGGTATAGCATATGAAATGCAAATGGAGGCGTTTAGCCTTTCGCCTGTTGTTGAACGTGAAGTGTTAGAAAAAACAGAGATGGCAGTGGCATCGATTAATGCAATAGTGTCCGAAGCTGATGTCAGAAAGTTTGACGTAGCTGTGCGGTATGGAAATCCTCCGCATGAGGTATTGGTGGAAGAAGCTGCAAGAAAAAAAGCAGGGTTGATAGTTGTCGGAGCAGGTTCGCGCAGCAAGCTTTCACATCTTTTGATAGGCGGTGTTGTCTATAAACTCGTGTACAGTAGTGTTTGTCCTGTACTGGTTGTAAAGGAGTAGATGCAATGAGTGTTAATACGGTTGAACAGTATGTTGAAGAAGGCAGCGCTGATGCTTGTGCAGATGATACAGTGCATTCTGAAATCAACAGAGAATACGCTGCGTACTCGTTTGTCGATGTGAAAAATAAAGAAATGTTAAATGCAAAATATATATTGCTGGATAAATCAGAGATAAAAAAAGGCGGCGTAGTTGTTCTGAAAAAAGAATCTGAAAAACAGCGTTATTTTTCAGTTCAGGATGTCAAAGATACCGCAAAATGTGTGGAACTTGTTCCAGCAAAAAATGCATACGGTAAGATTGCGTTACTGTTTGCGTTACTCGGCATCAGCTGGCTTGTGATCGACTACATTGCGGGTCTGGTGTTCTAGATCGCGCGTCAGAAAAAATTTCCTTGTGTTACGTTCCGTGCTGGTTGTGTGAACGTTCTCATGCAGCCATATTGCCCCTCTTCTTATTTTCCGGGAAGGGGGGCTTTTTGATGTGCGGTCATCTTTATTGTGTACATGCAGGGCTGTGAGCAGTATGAGGTATGCAACTTGATTAAGGTAATGACTATATATAACTGTTCGAAGTTGTATTCGAGTTTTATTTATAAATTGCGAGTAGTTATGAAAGATAATGATCCGTTTTACTCAAGGCTGGCATGGATAATTATGCTAACAGGTCTTGCTATTGGTGTTGGCTTTTTTGTGTATTGTGTGAGGCATGGTTTGTAACACACAGCATTGTTACAAAATAGCGCGCTGTTCAAGAAGAAGCGATATATGTTGCTTCATCAACATTGTATTAGATGAAATATGGAACAGGCGCATGTGTATAGACTTTTTTGCTTACAGTAAGCTCAGGTATATGGAAAGATATGTCTAACTTTGTTTTTATTACGTTGCTTGCAGCGTTTCCTGCGTTATCTACGGATATGTATCTTCCTGCATTGCCTATAATTCAGCAGCAGATGGGGATTCCGCTGGCTACAGCTAACTTGTCGCTGGTTCTGTTTTTTGTGTTTTTCAGTTTTTCATTACTTATCTATGGTCCACTATCTGACCGTGTGGGCAGACGACCTGTTTTGCTCGGTGGGATAACAATATATATCATTGGCAGCATTCTCTGTGCTTTTTCACAAAATATCTGGCTACTAGTGGCTGCCCGTATTGTGCAAGCTGCGGGAGCGGCTTCTGCATCGGCACTCTCGATGGCGCTGGCAAAAGACTTGTATACAGGAAAAGAGCGACAGAAGGTGTTGGCATATATCGGGGTGATTATTCCCCTCTGCCCAATGTTGGCTCCACTACTCGGCAGCCTTATATTGGAATATGCTGACTGGAGTTGGATTTTTGTCTGTCAGGCGGTGTTAGCGTCTGTTGCAATGTATGGCACTATCTGCTTTACAGAGCCTGATTTTGATAAGACAAACGGCTCTATATGGCGGATAGTATCGCGCTATACAGCAGTGCTATCTAATGTTCAGTTTTCGCTTAGCTGCTTTACGTTTTCGTTTATGGGGATTGGCTTTTTTGCCTTTCTTGCGGGGTCTGCTGATATCTATATTTTATCGTATGGGTTTACTGAGCAGCAATATGCATTGTTCTTCGGTTTTAACGCACTTGGTTTTATGATGGGGTCACTGCTGTGCTCCCGACTCTGTGTAGATATGACTGCACACGAGATTTTGCGAGGATCTCTTGTGGGTATTGTTATAGCGAGTATTGCTCTATTCTTCTTTGGAGATACCCCTTATGGTTTTGCAATTACAATGTTCTGTATGACCTTTTCCATAGGTGTGAGTCGTCCCGTGAGCAACCATATGATTCTGGAAACAGTGGATTCGGATGTGGGTACGGCGTCGTCTATTTTGACGTTCACGTACTTTATTCTAGGTGCAGTTGCTATGCAGTTTATTTCCTTTGATTGGGAATGTAAGCCAGATGTCATAAGTAAAATGGGCGTCGTTGCAGGTATAATCCCGCTAGTGGCGTTATCCATTTTGCGTAAAGAACATCAAAAGAAATCGTAGCATTGAATACAGAAAACCCGTCCAGAAATGAGACGGGTTTTTTTATGGAAAGAGAAATGTGTTCAGCACAAAAAATTGGCAGAACCTATGTGTAAGCTGATCTAGGTAGCTAACTGTATTTTCGTTGAGATATGGTCAAATAAAACAAAAATAACGAATAGCGCGAAGGGGGCTTCCGAATACGACTGTTATCTGAATATTAGCGGATAGCAGCTAATGCAATGCTAGCATGCGGCGTTCAGGGCAGCGCTTAGTTCGTCCAGTAAAGCTGTTTTTTCTGTTGCCGAAGATTCTTGGATAAACTCTTCCAGTAGCCCAATAACTTCTTCGACGCACGGAGCATTATTGTCTTGCAGGATTTCAGCGATGAACAAGGTTAATGCTAAACCATCAGCACGATCTAGCTGTACATTTTCCTTATAGTTACTAGTGGTTGTCTTATTCCATACATAATTTTGATTGTATGGACTGTCTTCGAGGACACTTTTTATAGTATTTTCACAATCGGTTAGGGAATGCATAGAGAAACCTCTAGATAAGTTGTTATGTTAGAGGATCTTCTACTTACATGGGGTGAGAATGTAAAGTAACTAACTGTTAAATATACAATGCAAAAGAGTAGCTATCTGGCAGTTGTCTATAATGAAAATAATTTTATAGAGGTTTCAGCAGGGCTATTGACCAAGGTTCCGCAATGGCTCGTCGTTAGTTGTGCCGCTAACTCTTTTTGATGGGGAAAAAAGGTGAGGAAGGAATGTTGGGCTAGAGTCGTTTTTTGCAGTGAATTGGTTAGCCCAATGCGGCAATGGAAGAAATATAGCGAAATGTAATTGTTGAAGTGGGATGTATACTTATTTGTGTGCTCAAATTATACAGGTGACAAATTACGTGTGCGGTATGCATTGTTGGCGTATGCAATATGGAATAGTTATAGGTAAGTTATGGGTGCTTATTTGGCAACGAGGTACAGGTGTGAATAGGTTAAAACGACTGCTGCTTCTCGCATATCAAAACTTTAATAGAGTTATGTAGTAGTGTTACATATGCTCCATTGTGCACGGAAAGTTGTTTGATATGCGAGATTCAGCAATGCAATTGACGCGGTATGCGGTTACACAACGGCGAGTTCCATTTTTCCCCATACGCTGACCTTGTCACCGCACTGGGCAAATACGCCTTCAATGCCATGTTCCTGCAAGCGTACAGCCTCTTCAGTAACGCGTTCAACGTCACCAGGAAGCTTTAGCATGTTGCAGAACGCTGTGGCACAGGCATCAGCTAAACTGCCGTTTTTAGAACGCACTGCTACCAGTTCGCCGCATCCTAAGCTTATGGAGTGACCAATGGTTGCAGAGGACGCACATATTCCTACAGGGAAATCGGTATCATCCAATTTAATACCAACAGTGGCGTCACTGTTAGGGTCTGGTAACAGACCTGCTATTCGTGGTTTAGATGAAAGCATGTACACATCGCCACCGTTTTCAACAATAAGTTCAGGGCTTTGATATGCAAATTTTTCACACACCATTTGCGAAATAGTTCCAGCAACCGCAGCCATAGGTCCCACATTAGCAATGCTGGCTGCTTCAGCCATGCGCTTAATGATGAGTGCTGCGTGTTCCGGTACCGCAACGGGTGAGTAGCTTTCTACAAACTCGGGATGAAAGGTTATGTAAGATTTTAGCGTGCCGCGTAACTCTGTTACATACGCGGCAATTTCCAGAGACAAATTTTTACGCGCAGTTACATGCAAATCTGTCTCTTCGACTAGAACCTGAAAGGCCTGTTCATCATCGTGCCGAGTATACTGCTGCCGATAATGTCGTAATGGATTGCTGTATGCTTTTGTACTCATTGTGAACCTATACCGATGGTTGCGCACTTTTGCAATACTTCACCGAATGGAACCGCTTGCATTTAAAATTTCTTTTATGAGCAGGGGAGTTTATCAATATGAGGTCAAGCCTTTGAAAACGAGTGTAACACTTTTTTAAAAATGGTGTTCTATATGGATATTCCATGAGAAAGTAGTTCAGCGTGGGTTTACAAGCTTGTGTATTCAGCCTAAAACATCTGCTTCAGGTTATTTAGCAGGCATACGGCTTGCTGACGGTTGAAATCATTTGTAAGGATTTTATTGGGAAAGCATATAATTACAGGGGGTCATGATGACCAAGCACTTTACACGTATCAGAGATTTGGGTTGTCAGGCAGCGTATGACCTAATTGCCCGTGCAAAAGAGATGAAAGACACTGACTATCGCAGTGATTTATTGGCTGGCAAAACAGCGATTATGCTGTTTGAAAAAGCTTCTACACGTACACGCGTCTCTTTTGAAACCGCTGTTTACCAACTGGGTGGTAAAACAATATTTATGACTCCGGCTGAAAGCCAGTTGGGTCGTAGTGAACCGCTTAAAGATACCGCTCGAGTGCTCTCCCGATATAATGATTGTATGATTGTCCGAACCTTTGGTCAGAAGAATATTGATGAACTGGTGTATTACGGTGATATTCCGGTTGTTAACGCACTGACCGATCAGGGACATCCATGTCAGATTATGAGTGACCTCTTAACTATTCACGAGCGTACTCCTAACTTTGACGCAGTACGGGTTGCATGGATTGGCGATGGTAATAACATGGCAAATTCATGGATTGAAGCTGCAATGTACTTTCCGTTTGAGCTGTTTATGGCGTTTCCGGAAGGCTACGAGCCGGACAAAGAATTGTTGTCTTTCGCGCTTCAGGCTGGCGCTAAAATCTTCTGTACTCACGATCCAGAATTAGCTTTGGATGGTGCGCATTACGTAAACACAGACGTATGGGCATCTATGGGACAGGAAGAAGAGCAAAAACGACGCGAAAAAGCATTTGCCGGATACATGATTGATGAGAAAATGATGGCACTGGCTCATCCAGACGCAAAATTTATGCATTGTCTGCCTGCGCATCGCGGGGAAGAAGTGAGCGAAGAAGTGTTTGAAGGTTCATCTTCAATTGTATGGGATCAAGCAGAAAACCGCTTGCATATGCAAAAAGCAATTCTTGAGTGGATATTCACAGCAGAATAGTGACTTCAGTGTATTGTCGCAGTGTATGATAGATCATGCTGGGCATTCACATATGGTAGTTGCGTAGTTCACGAAAGATATAGCTAGATATGATGCGGGGCATGTAATGTGTCCCGTTTTTCAATAAAAGAATGGAAGGTACGAAATGGCTAATGATATCAAAAAAGTTGTGCTCGCTTACTCTGGCGGGCTTGATACTTCTGTAATTCTTAAATGGATTGCTCTTACTTACAACTGCGAAGTTATTACACTTACTGCTGACTTAGGTCAGGAAGAAGATCTTGACGGTGTAGATGAAAAAGCACTTGCAACAGGTGCTACACGTGCTTACGTGGAAGATCTTCGTGAAGAATTTGCACGCGATTATATTTTCCCGATGATGCGTGCGAATGCAATTTACGAAGGTCGCTACCTGCTCGGTACTTCAATTGCTCGTCCGCTTATTACCAAACGCCTTATCGAAATTGCACACGAGGAAGGCGCACAGGCTGTAGCACATGGCGCTACAGGCAAAGGTAACGATCAGGTGCGCTTTGAGCTGTCTTCAATGGCTCTTGACCCGTCTATCAAAGTTATTGCTCCTTGGCGCGAATGGAACTTCCGTTCCCGTACAGATTTGAACAACTTCGCAGAACAGCATGGTATTCCGCTTCCTGTTGCTGCTTCCCGTAAGCTGTATTCTATGGATAGAAACATGCTTCACTGTTCTTTTGAAGGCGGTGAACTGGAAAATCCATGGCTTGAGCCTGGTGCTGGTTCTCATATCATGGCTGTTCCTGTTGAACAGGCTCCAGACGAACCGGAATACATTGAACTTGAATTTATCAACGGTGACCCTGTTGCGTTGAACGGTGAAAAATTAAGCCCTGCCGAAATGGTAAAAGCGCTTAACACTGTTGGCGGCAAGCACGGCGTAGGTCGTCTCGACATGGTGGAAAACCGCTTTGTTGGCATGAAGTCTCGCGGCGTGTACGAAACACCGGGTGGAACTATTATGCACATTGCACATCGCGATCTCGAAGGCATTTGTCTTGACCGTGATACAATGCACCTGCGTGATTCCATGATTCCTAAGTATGCAGAATGCATTTACAATGGTTTCTGGTTTGCACCAGAGCGTGAAGCAATGCAGAAGCTTATTGATGAAACTCAGAAAAACGTTTCCGGTACTGTGCGCATTAAATTGTACAAAGGTAACGTTATTCCTGTTGGTCGTAAGTCTCCATACTCTCTGTACCGCGAAGATCTCGCAACTTTTGAAGAGGATGATGTATACGATCAGGCAGACGCCGCAGGCTTTATCAAGCTTCAGGGCTTGCGTCTGCTCGGCTACAAAAAGTAGGTTTCATCATGGCAGAAAAAAAGATGTGGGGCGGGCGGTTTCGTCAGAAGACCGCTGCGCTCGTAGAAGAATACACAGAGTCTGTTTCGTATGACAGAAACCTCTACAAGCAAGATATCGCAGGTTCCAAAGCACATGCGCGTATGCTTGCTCGTCAGCAGGTTATTTCTCAGGATGACGCTGACTCTATTGTATCTGGTCTTGATACAATTCTTGCAGAAATTGAAGATGGTAAGTTTCAGTGGAAAACTGAGTACGAAGATGTTCACATGAACATTGAAAGCCGTCTTTCCGAGCTTATTGGTGATGCAGGCAAGCGTTTGCACACAGGTCGTTCCAGAAACGATCAGGTAGCACTTGATTTCCGCCTTTATGTATCAGACTCCATTCGTGAATGGCAGGACCTTCTCAAAGGCGTTGTTGCAGAGCTTGTTAAGCAGGCAGAAGAACATGTCGATACGTTGCTTCCGGGGTGTACTCACATGCAACCCGCCCAGCCGGTATCACTTGCCCATCACCTGCTTGCGTATGCATGGATGCTTCAACGTGATTGCGAGCGTTTGGTTGATTGTGATAAGCGTGCCCGTGTCTGTCCGCTTGGTGCTGCTGCATTGGCAGGGACTACATATCCGCTTGATCCTGCTTCTGTTGCAGAAGAACTCGGCATGTATGGAACCTTCAAAAACTCTATGGATGCGGTGTCCGATAGAGATTTTGTACTGGAGTCCATGTTCGATGGTTCTCTTATCATGACGCATCTTTCACGCCTTAATGAAGAGCTTGTATACTGGGCAAACCCTAACTTTGGATACATCTATCTGCCAGATGCGTATGCTACTGGTTCCAGCATTATGCCGCAGAAGAAAAATCCAGACGTTTCGGAAATTATGCGCGGTAAAGTAGGGCGTACATATGGGGCGCTTATGAACCTGTTGACCACGGTCAAAGGTCTTCCAATGACCTACAACCGTGACATGCAGGAAGATAAAGAGCCGTTTATTGATACTGATAAAACAGTATCGGCGTCACTCGCCATCATGGCTGGTATGCTTTCAGAACTGCGCTTTAATACAGAGCGTATGGAAGAAGTGTTGAAACAAGGTTTCCTTAATGCAACAGAACTTGCTGACTACCTTGTCGGCAAGGGGGTTCCATTCCGCGAAGCTCATCACATCACAGGTGCTGCGGTGGCACTTGCTGAAGACAAAGACAAAGGACTCGAAGATCTTAGCATCGAAGAGTTCAACACTGTTTCTGATCTTATTACAGGTGATGTGTATGATGTTCTTTCATACAAAAATGCTGTAGCACGACGCAAAACTCAGGGCGGAACAGGCCCTGATGCTGTGCGGGCACAGATTGCCGAGCTGAACGGCTGGCTTAGCTAGTCGAAGCTTTATTGAATTCAAGAGGGGACAGCAGTAGCTGTCCCCTTTTTTATGGCTGCACAGACTAATTTTTGTGAGTGTTGCTAAGTGACATGCTGCGGCGGGATATTTTAGAGGCGCAAATTTTCGTTGCGGGTAATTCCAGTTTGGGTATATTGCGGCAGAACCACGGGACAACCGTGAAATTTTATGGAGAACCAGATGGTAAAAAGTATTTTTGTTGGCAATCTCGCATGGTCCGCTGAAGACGATGATTTACGAAACTTCTTTGGAGAATGCGGTACAGTAATTCGTGTTCGCATTATGAAAGATCAAGAGACAGGTCGTTCTCGTGGGTTTGCATTTGTAGACATGGATGCTGATGAAGCTGACGCTGCAATTGAAACTCTTAACGGTAAAAACCTGATGGGACGTCCTGCAAGTTTGTCTGAAGCGAAGCCTCGTGAGCCTCGCCGATAGAGTTTTTGTTTAATAAATTTCGGTGTGTAAAAGCCTCTGCGTTTAACGTAGAGGCTTTTTTTATGCGCGATGCCTGCTCAAATTAGGTGAAATTACAACTTATTAAGGTAGTCGCTCCTTGTGCTAAGTAGCTATCCATACGTAAAAGTATAAACGTAGCTCCCGCGCAA
Organism: Halodesulfovibrio sp.; assembly: GCF_025210605.1. Lineage (NCBI taxonomy): Bacteria > Pseudomonadati > Thermodesulfobacteriota > Desulfovibrionia > Desulfovibrionales > Desulfovibrionaceae > Halodesulfovibrio > Halodesulfovibrio sp. Next base: position 21,354 of record NZ_JAOARI010000026.1, read on the forward strand.
AGCCGAAATGTGTATTAAAAAAAGGATGATATCGCCTAATGGGGGATGCAAGGGGCTTCAAGTCCCTTGCCCGTCGGAGACAGCAAAAAAAAGAGAGAAGCGGCTAGGCTTCCCTCTTTTTTGATTTTTCGCTGTACAGTTCTGATCTATTAGTGGTTCAGAATCTGTTCAAGGAATGCTTTACAACGTTCTTCACGCGGGTTGGTAAAGAATTCTTTTGCAGGTGCATATTCTACAATCTGACCACGATCCATAAATACCATGGTGTCTGCAACTTCGCGAGCAAAGCCCATTTCGTGAGTTACACAGATCATTGTCATACCTTGGTCTGCAAGTTCGCGCATAACGTCGAGAACTTCTTTAATCATTTCTGGGTCAAGTGCTGATGTAGGTTCGTCAAACAGCATGATCTTTGGCTGCATAGCAAGAGCACGCGCAATTGCTACACGCTGCTGCTGACCACCGGAAAGCTGACCCGGGAATTTGTTTGCCTGTTCGGCAATGCCTACGCGTTCAAGGAAAGTGTATGCAATTTCTTCTGCCTGTTTGCGAGGCATTTTACGTACCCAAACTGGACCGATAGTAACGTTATCCAGAATAGATAAGTGAGGGAACAAGTTGAACTGCTGGAATACCATGCCTACTTCACGACGGATAACTTCAATGTTTTTAGTGTCGTTAGTAAGTGTTGTTCCATCAACAAGAATATTGCCTTCCTGATGTTCTTCGAGGCGGTTCAATGTGCGGATAAGAGTGGACTTACCGGAGCCGGAAGGACCACAGATAACCACTTTTTCCTGCTGGCGAACCTGCAAGTTGATATCCTTAAGTACATGGAACTGGTCATACCATTTATTTACGCCGTCCATTTCAATAATGACCGGGTTGTCAGCAAGATGGGTTGCTGTATGTATTTGACTCATGATTATATCCTTACCTGTCTACTTGGACGCGTATTTCTTTTCAAGGTGCTGGCTGTAGCGGGAAAGTGTGTAGCAAAGTATCCAATACCAGAGCGCTACAAACACGTAAGCTTCTTCCAGTCGACCAAACCATTTAGGGTTGGAAGTGGTTGCAAAAGCAATCTGCAACAGGTCTACCAGACCTACGATACCAACCAGTGATGTATCTTTAAGAATACCGATGAAGTTGTTAACCATCGGTGGAATTACAATGCGTAATGCCTGCGGCAGAACAACAAGCAATGTTTTTTGCCAGTAGCTCATACCAATGGCATCTGCTGCTTCATACTGACCTTTACCAAGACCTTGTAATCCGCCACGAATGTTCTCTGCAAGGTATGCAGAGAAGAACATGGTGATACCTACCATAGCACGCAGTACTTTATCCAGTTCAACATTTGTTGGCAGGAATAGCGGAAGTACTACGGATGCCATAAAGAGAATGGTAATAAGCGGAACACCGCGAACCAGCTCGATGTAAGCAACACAGAAAGATTTGATAACTGGCATGTTGGAAGTACGACCGAGTGCCAGCAAAACACTTATCGGGAACGCAAACAGCATAGCTACTGAAGCAAGAATGAGGGTGAGCATAAGCCCGCCCCAGTAGTGTGTATCTACAACTTCCAGTCCGGTGAAGAATCCACCATGGATGATGAGGAATACTGCTACTGGAGAAAGTCCCCATAGTGTGTAGAGCCACTTTGTGCCGCGGAATCTTTCTACAAGCGTCAGCATGATGAGCGCAAGAATAAGTAACAAGGCAACCGCTGGACGCCAGCGATGCTCTTCCGGATAAATACCTACCATGAAGACAGGCCACATATCGCGGACAAATCCCCATGCTGCACCGGAATATTCTTTAGCAACGGAAGGATCAAGAGTTATGGTTGCGTTAACAATTGCCCATTGAATAAAGGGCTTAACGGCTGAGTAAATTGTCCAGCCTGCAACTATTGTGAGTAGTGCATTGTACCACGGGTACAGCAGGTTGGAACGAATCCAGCCCAGAACACCGGTTTTAGTTACTGGCGGGCGGCGATCTTGAATTTTGTCTGCCATTTTACCGCTCCACGAGTTTGATTTTAGCGTTGTACCAGTTCATGCCCAGTGAAATTACAAGCGATACAGTAAGGTATACACCCATCCATATGCCTACGATTTCTACAGCCTGACCGGACTGGTTAAGAATTGTGCCGCCGACACTTACAAATTCAGGATAGCCGATTGCAACAGCCAAGGAGCTGTTTTTAGCAATAGCGAGATATTCACTGGTCATTGGCGGTACAATAATACGCATAGCCTGTGGAAGAATAACAAGTCGCATTACATGGCGTTCTTTAAGAGCAAGAGCACGGGCAGCTTCGCGCTGACCATTTGAAACAGCTTGGATACCTGAACGGATAATCTCAGCGTTAAACGCAGAAACATATACGGTCAGACCGAGAACAAGCGCTGTGAATTCTGGAGTAAGGTCAATGCCGCCACGGTAGTTAAAGCCTTTAAGTGCTGGATATTCCAAAGTGAAAGGAGTACCTGCAACAAGCCATGCAAGAGCTGGCAGACCAATGAACAAAGCAAGTGATGGCAGAAGGATTTTACCAGGTGTACCACGCTCATTCAGCAGACGCATTGAGCGGCGGTAGATGAAATATGTTCCGATGAGTGCAGCGCCGATAGCAAGGCAGAATGGCCATGCACCGGATTGCGCGATCGGCGCGGGTAAAAAGAGCCCGCGGTTGTTAAGGATGAACCATCCACCGATATCGATGGACTGTCGAACTGATGGCAGCTGCTGTAATACAATAAAGTACCAGAAAAAGAGTTGCAGCAATACCGGAAGGTTTCGGTTCAACTCAACATACCAGCTACAGAGCTTACTGATAAGCCAGTTAGGGGAAAGTCGTCCAAGTGCTATGAAAAGTCCTAAAATAGTTGAGAAAACACAGCCAAGGATTGTTACTTTAATAGTATTTGCAAAACCAGTCATGAGTGCGGTTACATAGCTTGATGATTCTGCATAACGGGTGAAGGTGATGGAATCGCTTCCAAGGTATAAAACAAGAGCAGGGATAATGCCGACTAATGCGATAACAGCAAACACGCTTTTGTCGCTAGCTGTTATAGTGGTATCCTTTTTCTTGAGCCAGACTGCAATTGCACGGGAAGCAAATAACCCGAAAATAAGAGCAGCAAGAAACCAGAGAAATCCACCCTGTAAGACAGGAAGCGGAGCGGTCTCACCGATGTTGAATCCAGCTTCGTTTTTCAAGAAACCAAAGCCGGAACCGATGCCGCGTTTTTCCAAGTTAGCCAGAGTGTTCTGGTACATGGTGAACGCAACCCACAACAAACCTCCAAGCATGATGAATTGGTATATCCATGCTCGAATTTGCGGGTTTCGCCAGAAAGGAACGCGTGCGTGTTCGTGTGCGTGTTGTGACATAATATTTTAACTAGCTTGTGTGTCGGGGAAAAACTGCATGAGCGAAACAGTTTTTGGCGGAGCACGTCAAAGCATACTGAGCTTAAGCGTGGCATCCGGTATCAGGTAAAAAACTACCGGAGCAGGCAGCATGGTTACACTGCCTGCTCCAGAGTAATGACAAAATGTAGCCTAGCGGAAAGGAGGTGCGTAAATGAGACCGCCGTTGTTCCACTGGTTGTTGTAACCGCGCTCGAGACGAAGCGGGGTGTTTACACCGAGGTTGCGTTCAAAAATGTCGCCGTAGTTACCAACAGTTTTGATGATGCGAACTGGTGCATCTTTATCAAGACCAAGATCTTTCCAGAGAGTGCCGGTAACGCCGAGCATACGCTGTACTTCAGGGTCTTTAGTGTCTTTTGCAACTTTTTCTACGTTGTCAGCAGTGATGCCTTTTTCTTCTGCTGCCATAGTGAGCCAGATTGTCCAGCGAACAATGTCGCCCCACTGGTTGTCACCGTGACGGATTACAGGAGCGAGAGGTTCTTTAGAAATGAGTTCTGGAAGAATGAGGTGTTCTTCAGGTTTTTCCATGAGGGAACGCTGAGCTGCAAGACCGGAGATGTCAGTAGTGTGAACATCACAACGACCAGTATCGTAAGCTTTACGTACGTCTGGCTGTTTATCAAAAACAACCGGAGTAAACTTCATATTGTGCTTACGGAAGTAGTCAGCAACGTTAAGCTCGGTGGTAGAACCTGTCTGAAGGCAGATAGTTGCGCCGTCAAGCTCGCTTGCTTTGGTAATGCCGAGTTCTTTACGAACCATGAGACCCTGACCGTCGTACAAAGTTACAACAGCAAAATCGAGACCAAGGTTGGTATCGCGGCTCATAGTCTGGGTGGTAGTACGGGAAAGAAGGTCAATTTCGCCGGACTGAAGGGCTGGAAGACGTTCTTTGGATGTAAGCGGTGTGTACTTTACTTCAACGTTGGTTGCAGCACCTACAGCGCGGCAGAAGTCAACATCAAAGCCGATGCGTTTACCGGAGTTATCCAATGAGGAGAAGCCCGGGTTTTCAATGTGAGTACCACACTTAAGGTAGCCACGTTTTGTTACGTCTTCTAATGTAGAAGCAAAGGCGCTTGAAGCCATAAGAACAAAAGCAAGAGCGAGAGCAAGAGTGCGTGTTGTACGCATAGTAAAACCTCCCAAAAAAGAAAAAATGAGCATACCGCTTGTGTGAACGAATCCACCCAGCAGAGCGGTAGCATGCCTATACCTGTATGTTAAAGCCAACAGTGCAGCAGTGCAGGGTAGGCTTCATCATTAAACGTTAACCAGTAATAAATATTGGCTGGTGACTACTGTAAAAGTAGTTGCAAAGAGGTAATCAAAATATTTTGACAATTAGTCAAATGTTTTGATTCTCTTTTATATAAGTAAGATAGGTTAGGAATTAAATGCAGTGGCAATGCAAGTAGCGACGCTTTTACGTTCTTAAAATGAAAGAACAAGCAACGAAGGAGAAAGCACATCTACAAAAACAGTTACACAAGATACAAGAGAAATGTAGTACGCGCAACTGCCTTTAGTTGTTGTAGCTATTTACATTGTTACTGAAACAAGTTGCATTATTTCTTTTTGAAGTCATTTTTTTGAGTACAAGTTTCTCTGTAGTCCAATTTATGGATGTCTCTCAAAAGAAAAGTTTGTTCTGGACTGAGTCTTGAGGCGTTTTTTTTGTTCCATTTGCTGTCATCGTGCTTTGCGGTGTTTACTTTTGTCTGAAACAGCAGGGCTGGAAAGAGCAAAATTTGGTATCAGCCACACAAAAATATCGGTGATTATGAAAACGAATATAAAAAAGTATGTAATTGTTTGCTTTATTTTTTAGACATAATTTTAGTTGGTTACTGTTTGTTTGCGGGTGGTCACTTATTGAAAGTAAAGTTTTGGTTCACCATTGTGCGGGCGCTCACCTTATTTCTACATGCATGTAGTGATACAATGATTACTGAAAGGGTCATACTAGATGTATGTATTCGAAACTATGTATTCAGTGTTGCAAGTATGTGGCAATAGAGCATCCATTGTGACATGCTAATCATGTTACAATGCATGAAGTTGCGTATGCTAAGAGTAGATTATGGAGGCGCAGCAATGATACGTGATGTTTTATGGGTGCTGACTACGATATGCTTTTTAGCAGCTGTTTTCTTTGCAGGGCTGGTTGCGCTATGGCTTCTGCCCTTTGTTCTATTATTTATGGTACTGACACGAAGGTATTAGTAGATAACCGTAGAAAAGCCACAGTGTACGTACTGTGGCTTTTCTTTATTTAACATTGCAGCTGGTAATAACCTTGTTGAATGTATACTTGGTTTTTTGGGTATACGTATGTTCGGGAGTTAACGTGGTGGATGGAAAGTCCGGTCTGTTAGGTGAATTAGGAAAATGTTGTGCCTCAAATGCTATAGCACCGTGTTTAGGGACATGCACATTGTTTCTGTATGTTGTGATGTTGTCGAGATTGTTAGCGGTGTAAACTTGTATTCCCGGCTCTGATGTTGCTATCGAAAGGCTACGCCCTGAAACGGGGTGCGTAAGCATGGCTGCCAGCCTTACTATATTATCATGTGATTTCGAAAGTACATAGGTGTGATCTAGCCCGCCAGCGTAGAGTATTTGTGGTTCCTTTTTGTGAATGATGTCACCGATGGTCGTCGGCATTGTTAAATCCATGGTACTTCCCTCAACGGGAAGCGGGGCTTCCTCTGTCGGGATGCTATTTTCTTTGATCGGAATATAGTCGTCAGCATGGACAGTAAGAACATGATCTGAAATGTCAGAACCAAGCTCACCAGATAAATTGAAATAGGTGTGATTTGTTAAATTGAGAACTGTTGGCGCATCTGTAAATGCTGAGTAGTCAATGGTGAGAGTGTCCATTCTGTCCAGCGTATACGCAACTTGAACAGAAAGTGTACCGGGGAATCCCATGTCACCATCTGGAGAAATATGTTGCATAATGACGGAAGCACTTTCTTTTCCTTCCACAACATGAGCACTCCATACGTACTTATCAAAACCGTGGGAGCCACCATGAATGTGGTTCTTGCCGTTGTTTTGATCTAAGTGATACGTCGTCCCGCCTAGCTTAAATGACGCATGTTCAATGCGATTTGCGTATCTTCCAACTATAGAACCAAAGTGATGATTTTTAGTAAGATATTCTTCTAGAGTATCGAATCCTATAGTTATATCCCCAATATTCCCCCCGCAATCCGGGGTAGAAATTTTCATAATTGTTGCGCCGAATGTTATCAACTCAACGGTGATACCGCGGTCATTATCAAGAATATAGCGCTCAACTATTTCTCCAGAAGGAGTCGTTCCAAAAGAATCGATTGTAACCTTCATGTCGCCTCCCAAAAAAACTGTCAGACTATGACTAAGAGCGTAAACAAGGTTTTCTGGTTGCGTAAGGATTTTTTCTTTTTGTGGAAACTACGCTTATGTCTGTAGTTAGTTGAAGTTGTTTGTGACTTTTTTAACAAAAACGGCAAGTGCTTGCTGTACCAGTGTTATTTGAAATGGACAGGAACTGAGAATTATAAAAAATAGTTTGTGAATAAAAGAACATTTAATGAGATGCACACGTTTTTAGAAAAGGGTGTTCTGTTTCGTATTGTGAGTAAAACCTTTTTGTTTGTGAGTGCAAGCTTGTATGTGTATTCCTAAAATCACGGGGCAAGTTAATACAACACACCGAGGTGATTGTAATGACTTTTTCTTACACGATACTTACTACGGAGATTTCAAAATGGCTGTACGTGAAGAAGTGAATGGATTCTATATCCCAAGTGTTACTTTATTAGGAATCGGCGCACATAAAGAAATTCCAGCAAAAATTCGAGCCTTAGGTGGCAAAAAGCCACTTTTGGTAACAGATAAAGGGATTACTGCGATCGGTATGACACAGCAAATTGTTGATTTGCTTGCCTCGGAAGAAATGGATTGTGTTGTTTATGACGAGACTATCCCGAACCCAACCGATACCAATGTTCATGATGGTGTTGATATTTACCGTAAAGAGGGCTGCGACTCCTTGATTACTCTTGGTGGCGGTAGTTCTCATGACTGCGGTAAAGGTGTCGGTCTTGTTATTGCTAACGGTGGTAAAATTCATGACTATGAAGGCGTAGATAAATCTACAAATCCAATGCCTCCATACGTTGCGGTAAACACAACTGCTGGTACTGCGTCTGAAATGACACGTTTCTGCATTATTACAGATACATCTCGCAAAGTTAAAATGGCTATCGTTGACTGGCGTGTAACACCGGGCATTGCGTTGGATGATCCTCTTCTTATGCTGGGTATGCCGCCTGCACTGACAGCTGCTACAGGTATGGATGCTCTTACACACGCAGTAGAAGCCTATGTTTCAACTGCTGCGACTCCACTTACAGATGCGTGTGCAGAAAAAGCCATTAAACTCATTGCTAAACATCTCCGTGCTGCTGTTGCAAACGGACAAGATATCGAAGCTCGTGACGGTATGTGTTATGCTCAGTACCTTGCAGGTATGGCATTTAACAACGCAAGCCTCGGTCATGTTCATGCTATGGCGCACCAGCTTGGCGGTTTCTATGATCTTCCTCATGGCGAATGTAACGCTATCCTTCTTCCACACGTAGAAAAATTCAATATGATTGCGAAAATGGATCGTTTTGCTGAAATGGCAGTGTGGATGGGTGAAGACATCAGCGGCTTGAGCGTCCGTGAAGCAGCTGAAAAATGCCTCAAAGCTATTCGTGAACTTTCAGCAGACATCGGTATTCCAAAAGGCTTGAAAGCTCTTGGCGAACGTTACGGCAAGAAGGTTAGCACAAAAGATATTCCTACCATGACTGCTAATGCTCAGAAAGACGCTTGTGGTCTCACAAACCCTCGTTGCCCTACTGATAAAGATGTAATGGCAATTTACGAAGCAGCAATGTAGAAATCGAAAGTAATTTGATACTAGAAAAGCGGAGGGTACACCTCCGCTTTTTTTTGTGGCTGATGGCAATTTGCGCATTATGCCAATTTGTCGTGTGCTGAATCTATTGCAATGTGAAATGAAAGTGTTGGAAATCAGAAAACGCCTTGTAAAGATAAGGCGTTTTCTGATTGTTACGCTGAATATGTTACAATACTAAAAATGATCGAAAAAATTAGGATAGCAAGCATGATGTAACGTTCCATAGCCTTTCTCCTTGTTAACTCGATTGTTTTGGCTAAGTATAGCGTACAAAACGTTACAGTAATGTTACTATCTCACTACAATTCTTCACATTATTTTAACTATGCGTGGTGTTAGAAGCGATAAGAGGAGAAGTCTATGAATAGGTGCGGGTGGGCAGAGTCAAACCCTTTGGACACGCGGTATCATGATGAAGAGTGGGGTGTCCCTGTTCATGATGACCGATTGCTTTTTGAAATGCTCATTCTGGAAGGAGCGCAGGCTGGGTTAAGTTGGACGACTATTTTAAAGAAACGCGAAGCGTACAGGCGTGCCTTTGATGATTTTGACGCGAAAAAAATTGCTCAATATTCCGATGAAAAGATTGAGCAGCTGACAGCAGATGCGGGGATAGTTCGGCATAAGCTTAAAATTAAGGCTGCAATAGTAAATGCGAGGTGTTTTTTAGCGGTTCAAAAAGAGTATGGCAGCTTTGATGCCTATATCTGGTCGTTTGTTGGTGGTTCTTCAATTAACAATGCGTGGGAAAGTGTATCGGACTTGCCTGCGAGTTCTGCTGAATCCATTGAGATGAGCAAGAGCTTAAAGAAAAAGGGATTTAAATTTGTGGGACCAACCATTTGCTACGCCTACATGCAGGCTGTAGGAATGGTAAACGATCATCTTGTTACTTGTTTTCGGCATTCAGCTGTTAAAAAATTACAAAAATGAGCTCTATGTTGTTGCAATAAAAAAGGCGTCCATTTGGACGCCTTTTTTATTGCATAGAAAATAGTATTAGTAGCGAGGAACCTGCACAAGCCAGCCTTCAGGGGCTTCAGCATCACCACGCTGCATGCTTACATATTTTTCATAAATAGCGCGAGTGTGTTCACCAATTTCACCGTTGCCTACAACGTATTCTTTACCGTCGTCGGTCACGTATTTACCAACAGGAGTAATTACAGCTGCTGTACCAAATCCACCAGCTTCGATAATTTCACCTTTTTCAATCTGCTCAAGGAAGTCATTAATATTAATGCGTTCCTGACGAGCATTCGGGAATAATTCCAGAATTGACTGTGAGGTGATTGATTTCAGAATGGTGTCGGTAAATTCCGGAATGATGATTGAGCCGTCTTTCATAATGTGGAAGTGGTTCATTGCACCAACTTCTTCAAGGAAAGTATTGGTTGTATCAAGGTACAGTACTTGAGCACAATTTTTAGACTTTGCAAACTCTTGAGCGCGAAGTGATGCCGCGTAGTTGCCACATGCTTTAGCAGCGCCTGTGCCGCCCGGTGTTGCACGGTGGAACTTTTCTGTGACAAGCAAGCTAACAGTATTACTAAAGCCACCAGAGTAGTATGGACCACTTGGTGAAAGAATAATGCAGTATGTGTACTTAGCACTAGGGTGTACGCCAAGTGAGTCCTGAGTGGCGAACATGAAAGGACGAATGTACAATGATGCTTCGTCAATAGCCGGACACCAGTTACGTTCAACGTCAAGCAGGCGGTTGAGTGCTTCTACCTGAAGATCAACTGGGATTTCAGGCATGCAAAGGATACGTGCAGATTCGTTAAGACGTGCTGCATTCTGGTCAAAGCGCCATGTGTAAATTTCATTATCGCGTTGGAATGCTTTAGCGCCTTCAAAAATAGCCTGACCGTAATGAAGAACCATTGCGCCAGGTGCTATGGAAAAATCCTGATAAGGAACAATGCGTCCGTCTTTCCACTCACCATCTTCGTATTCAATAACGAACATGTGATCACTGCGCATTTGACCGAATGAGAGTGTTTCAAGTTCTAATAAACACTCGTGATTCCGTTCTTCCTCAGGGAGTAAATCAAGTTTAAAATCCATTCCAGAATCCTTTTCTCTCCGGTTGCATACCGTTTTATAATTCAATATTGGCGGGGCTCCAATATTCATTCAATATGAAGAATAGTTGAACAGTTTGATATAGCTTGTCAACGACTTTTGCACAAAATTGTTCATGGATGAGCGTTATGTCATTATAAAAAAAGAGTCCGGCATGTAATTGATGCCGGACTCTTTAAAAACGTATTGTAGTTGATGTAAGCGTATTGCAGATTACATAAACAGCGCTAAAAAATCTAAGTAGGTTAGCGTAATTAGGCAAACATCAGCAACAAGTATAAGTGTACCTGCACAATATACGCTCACTTTTCTACGCATAGGTGTTGCACTGGCAGCCGTGAGCGCCCAAAGGATACATGCCAGAATAGGCAAGCCTAGAGCAGAAGCCCAAGTTAATACCAATGGGTTCTGAATAAGTGCTTCAGGTGTACCTGTTTTGATGATTTGGAAAAGAATCCATATATTTAATCTTGTCACTGTAGCAACTATTTGAAGCACAGCACCGAAGATAGCCCACTTGGCTGCATATGGCATCGCGAATTTGTAGTAGTCGCGACCAAAGTCGTCCTTGTCTCTACGGGCAAGCAGGTACATCTGTGAGAATGCACCGCAAAGGCAAAAGCCCATGGCGAACCCGATAGTAAGAAACGTAATAAATGTTGGTGAGTAAGCTGTAAGAAAGAGAGCCCAAAAAATATCAGTGGCATTACCAAGAGATGGAAGAGGATGAGCGTTCATTAAGCTGCTTGCTAAGATCGCTATGCAGCAGATTGCAGCAAACAGTAAAAATGAACTGAAGAATCCAAGGGCAATATGCGCACTTTTTTGTTTGCGCATTGCTTTCCAAGCTTTGAAGTACACCGTAACAAACACAGCGGCGAGTACGGTAACGCCAGCCGTAACGATGATAGGTAACTGATACGGGCCTTGCAGCATCGTTGTATCAATTGTCAAGTAACGGGCAACGCCTAAACCTAGGGTTGCCAATGCAATGCCACCGAAAATGAGGCACATACGTGTAAGCTGCTTGCCGAATTTATCGTAAAAGCTCTTTTTGTGAGATTTTGCGAGGCTCTGGCTGAAAGCAGAGATCAGTGGAAGGGACGGTATTGCGAACAATGTTAAGATAACGAGAAATGCCGCAAGTCTCAGTCCAATATACTGAGGGTCGTTGAGTAGCCAATTCATGCTACAGGAACTCCTTTGGATGCATTTGCACGGCTTGTGTGCCGAGCAACAGTTTCTTGCACCATTTAGCTATGAAAAGCAAGTTTTCCAGACCAATCAGTATGCACGAATGATGCCGTAACAACTGTTGTTTCCTTAAAAAATAACTTCAGTTGAGAGCAGAATACAGGTATGCTGCCCATGATAGTTGGGTAGTAGATGCAACAAGCCTGTTGTGTATATTAGAAATTTGCGGGTCGTAATTTGGGGTGCAGAGGAGTGGTGATGTTTGGTCGTTTGTTAATATTTCTAGTAATGTTAGTATGTAGCGGTTGTAGTACTGCTGCCATGAATACGGATATTGCCAGTACGAAGTGGCGTATGGAAAACTTGGAGAAGCGTTTTCAGAATTTCAGAGAAGAAGCAGAGTCGCGTGAATTAGTGCTTTCTTCAAGAATTGCAACGCTGGAGAAGAAGCTTGATCTTCCTGTAGCAGAACAACATGCAATGAGTCCTGCATCTATATCTGACGCTGCAACGGAAAAAGCTAGTACTGATGAGCAAATTGTAGCGAAAGAAACAGCTGTTCCGGCAATGGGGACAGACGTTCCAACTCCGCAAAAAACAGCTTCTGATAAAGCGTATGTTGTGGATGCCTCAGAAAAAAATGCAGACGAACAGGCGGCTATTGCCATGTTTATTCCTGCTGCATCAAAAAGTGCAGCAACCTCTGGGCGTCAAGGTAAAGCGAAACCAGTTGTTGAAACGCATCATGAATCAAGTACACCATCTAAAGCGCAATCACCTGTTGCAAAAAGTACCCCTGTTGTAGCCAGAGTTGTGAAGCCAGTGCTAAAGAAAAAAGGCTCGGTTTCTATGTATAAGCATGGGTTGGAGTTGCTGGAAATTGGGCGACACGTTGAAGGGCGTGAACGACTTGAAGAATTTCTAACAGAATTCCCTCATGACCGCCTTGCACCTAACGCTGTTTACTGGATTGGAGAGTCCTACTACTCACAGAAAGAATACAACGTTGCGCAGGATTTGTTTCGTGACGTTTTGCGCAGGTATCCTAAAAGCAACAAGGCGAAAGCAGCCATGTTAAAAATGGGCTATACCTCCAAACGATTGCTTAAAATTTCTGAAGCGCGTCGTTATCTCCTTAAGGTTGTAGAAAAGTACCCTAAATCCAATGAAGCGCGCCTTGCTCGTAAAATGCTCTCCGGTATCTAATAGATTTCTATGAAAGAAACTCCTGTAAGTTGTCTTACTTCGCTATCAGAAGAAAGACGCGAAGATTTTTGGGCATCGTTGGCACTTAGGTATACTAAAGGCATAGGGTTCAGGACAGCTAAACGGCTGCTGGTGGAATATGGTTCTGCCAGTGCGGCGATGAAAGACATTAAAGGATGGTCTTCCCGCGCTTCTGTTTCAGCAAGAGTAGTACAGGCTGTCCTAGGCAATGGATGGCGCGAAACAGCTCGGAAAGAATGGGATCACGCTGCACAGGTTGCCTGTGATGTGTTGCTGTGGTCTGACTCTGCCTACCCTGATTTGCTGCGAGAGATTCCAGACCCACCTTTGTTTTTGTACTATAAGGGTGATGCTTCCTTGTTAAAGAATCCCTCAATAGGCGTTGTCGGGTCTCGTCGATGTTCACAGGAAGGGATAGAAACAACCAAGATTCTCAGTAAGACGTTATCTGCATCAGGAGTGACGACTGTCTCTGGGCTTGCTCGTGGTATTGATTCTGTTGCTCACACAAACGCACTGACAGCATGGGGAAGCACGGTTGCAGTACTAGGAACCGGCATTTCGCATGTATATCCTCCGGAAAACCGAGATCTGTTTTTTGATGTAGCAGAAAACGGAATCATAGTTACTGAGTTCCCACCGAATATGCCTCCAGAAGGACGCAACTTCCCCCTGAGGAATAGAATTATTAGCGGATTATCGTTAGGCGTGCTCGTGGTGGAGGCTACCCCTAAAAGTGGCAGTCTCATTACTGCCCGCCATGCGTTGGAGCAGGGGCGTGAAGTCTTTGCTGTTCCGGGTAGAATGCAGTCCCGAACCTCATCCGGTTGTCATGATTTAATACGGCAGGGAGCGACTGCTGTGTTTTCATGTGATGACATTCTGGTGTCTATCGCTCCGCTATTGGGAATCTCCCTTGATGGCTTGAACAGAACCAAGGACATCGGGGTAGTTGCTTCTTCCGCTCAGCCTTCTGCTGTTGAACCTGTGCCAGTCCTTGCTGCTGAAAAAGTCTCTGAAACTGTTGTATCAGTAGGGGAGGTGTCTTCTGTTTCGCAAGCATCAAACGCTGAAGCTGTCTTGTGCACTTCAGACGGTGGAAGCAATGAAATAGAGAGCTTGGGTCTGCCGAATTCTTCCCGACAGTGTGAGGGAGATAAAAGCTGTGAAGCATCAGCTCTTATTTCCGAAATAGAGCTTCACTCTGAAGGTTTTAGTAGCGAAGAAGAGCAGGGTAATCCGGAATCTTTTACAGACGCTGTTGAGCGCGAGTTAAGCATCGAAGAACAGCTTCAAGCTATTCCAGAAGTCATAGAGATTCCAATAACGGCTCATTTGAGCGGTACGGCTCCGAATGCAGATTGTTCGGTTGGATGTACTGGAGAGAGTGCAGGAAGTTCGCTTTTGGCAGAGGCTATAAGCAGTACCGAATCCCGACAGTTGGGGCATACAATAATGCAAGAGAGTGCGCCAGTTGCACCATCTGTGCGCGTATATGCAGATATTTTGCCGCTTGAAGAAAAAGTAGTTGATTCTTCCTTACCGTTAGAAGAGCAAATAGTACTGCTTTTAGCAGGAGAAGAGTCTGTGCATATTGATGTGTTAAGCCGAATGCTCCATGTTTCTGCTTCTCAGATTAGTACCGCGTTGTTAATGCTAGAGGTTTCCGGTCTGGTGCGTCAGTTACCGGGGATGAAGTACACTAAAATATAGTGAAGTACTTTTTTTAGAATAGGCTGCCTCGTAGTGTCTTTTCGGTTTAGATGGAGAAAAAAATGATAGCAGATAGCGCGTTTGACGGTGACCTGCCGGAATTGCCAGATATGGCAGAAATGTACATAGGGCATTTGAGTATTGAAAAAGGGTACTCAAGCGCAACGGTTGAAGCATACGCACGCGATTTATTTCAATTTGAAACATACCTGCATCGAACAAAGAATACTCTTGATGCTCCAGAAAATATTCGACGAGAGCATATTCGCGGTTTTTTGGCAGAACTGCATCGGGTTGAAATAGGCAAGACCTCAATGGGGCGCAAGCTCTCAGCATTACGTGGCTTTTTTAAATATATGGCAAAGCGTAAGTTGGTTAACCACATCCCCACTGAGGGGGTTCGAAACCCTAAAGCCCCGCAAAAAGCGCCAACAGCGCTCAACGTAGATCAGACTTTTGAAGTACTTAATAAGAAAAAACAGTTAGCTGCCGAATCTACCCGTAAACGCGCATACGGGGAAGAGCAGTTGCTGCGCGACCTTGCACTTGCTGAGCTTTTGTATGGTTCTGGACTTCGTATTTCTGAAGCCCTACGGCTCGATATTTATGATGTTAACGCTAACTCCGGTGTTGTGCGTGTTATGGGTAAAGGGAATAAAGAGCGCGTTGTGCCTCTTTCTGATACCGCAAAGGATGCTATGAACGCATGGATGTCTGTACGCGATAAGCTTGATGCCAGCGGTCAGGAAACTGCATTGTTTCTTGGGGCACGAGGCGGAAGGCTTAATCGAAGGCAGGCGGCACGC
The DNA here is from genome assembly GCF_025210605.1 of Halodesulfovibrio sp. Taxonomy (NCBI): domain Bacteria; kingdom Pseudomonadati; phylum Thermodesulfobacteriota; class Desulfovibrionia; order Desulfovibrionales; family Desulfovibrionaceae; genus Halodesulfovibrio; species Halodesulfovibrio sp. Next base: position 36,798 of record NZ_JAOARI010000026.1, read on the forward strand.
CTTATCGAAGATTTATGTAAACGAGTGGGATTGCCACAATCTGTTTCGCCGCATAGCCTGCGTCATTCTTTTGCAACACACCTACTTGAAGCCGGAGCTGACATGCGAAGCGTGCAGGAGTTGTTGGGGCATGCACGGCTTACTACAACACAACGGTATACCCACCTCACAATCGCAAAGCTTGTTGAAGTCTACGATAAAGCACATCCTGGCGGAAAAGAGTAAGAAGCTATGCGCTCATGGCAGCTAGCAGTCAGGAGACGGTGGGAACGGGGGATTTTTACTCTGATTTTCTGCGTGTTTTTCTGACTCTATGATTGCCAATATTGCTTGCTGTATGAGCTCCGGTGAGGCGTCTGCCTCTCTAAGGAGTCGAGCTGCTGTTTCCATACGTTGTGCAATGGGATCGATTGTTCCCTCTGTTTGTAGCGTGGCAGCAGGTGTTGTTTTCGATCCTTCATCAAGAAACATTTCGCCGACTCCAGTTAAAATCCAGTTGGCATTTATTCCGATTTCGACGACCCACTCTGCGATTACGGAACATACAGGAGTACGACCTTTATTTAAGTATCCTGAAAAGGTTTGCTTTGTAATACCTGCACGTTCTGCAAGAACATAACCGGTAAGATTTTTGGCTTTCATGATTTTTTTTAAGCGTAAAGCGAAATCGTCTTGTGTGAAAAAAACAGTCTCTTTTTTTCAAAATAAATTGACCTAAATTAAAAATATATTTACCTATGTTTTGCCGAACTTATTAATTCATTTGGCGAGGGTAAATTAATGAAACAACGTGACCTAATACCGGAACTTATAGATGATTTAACGCGCACTGAAAAGCTTGAACTTTATATGAAACGAAAGAGGCTCAGCTACGCGTCGATTGGAAAATCTATTGGAGCAACTCGTTCTACAGCATTTAATTTACTGCATGCTCCTAGAGTGCCCACACACCGCTATAAACAGCTTCTTCAAGCTGGAATACCAGAACCGCTAATTCCTCCTGCCCGTGATATAGCCCCAGGTCCTAAGCCAAAAAAGAATCCAGCCTCGTAATATGTTAAAAAAACTGAACTAAAACTGGTAGTGTTGATGAAGAAATCCTTGTCGTAATGTGGTTATAATCATCAGTATTACTTTGGCTTGTCGCGCCCAAAGAACTTGTCTATCTAATTAGCTATACGCATTAGGTGAATGTCTCAAACTGTCTGTGCTTTTGTGCATTTATAGAAGGTGGATGTGACGATGATAGATAATGATGACATTGAATATGGAGTTCGATTTTCTGAGCCTGCATTGATTAATCTTATTTTAAACTCGCTCGAAGCTTATACAATTGTTCATAAAAATAAGCCGAAAGCAAATAAGCAGCGTTGGTTGGAAGTCTTTGGACATCTCTTTGGGCATGTTGTTGAAGTTGGTGAAGGTCAAAAAATATTTCATGTAGAATTTATAAATACGGATACATCATCAAAACAAGAAAATGACAGTGTATTGTATAATAAAGATGCCGCTTGTTTAAAAAGAGATATTGTTCGTTCATTTTGGCCGAGTTATCAATATTTGGGTGATTTTCACACTCATCCGTATGGGCACTACAGTGAGGTGGATGAACGAAAGGGATTTTATCTGTCGCAGGGGGATAGAAAAGAGTTTGCTTGCAATAATTCCTTTTGGAAAGACATGAAGCATCAACTCAGTGTGGTTGCTTCCATAGGCTATATGGATCGAGCAGGGACTAAAGAAGCAAGTTATGTTGGCGGATTAACGAACTGCGTTGAATTTACACTCGGTAATTATCGAATATGGCTGGCAGCGTATTTCTCGTATGAAAAAAATGGGAAGCTGGTGTATTCGCAAGATAATTGTGAATCAATTTACATTGATTGTCCGAATATTACAGGCTTCTATTGGGAACATACGCCTTTTGGAAGAGTTAAAGTCACAAAGCGCAGGGTGAGATATCGTAACAGTGGCTAAGCATTATTTGTAGACATGTATTACATGCAGGCAACAAAGCCTAAATAAAAAAGCAACGGGAGTGACTTCGCGTTGCTTTTGTTTTTTTGTGGTGCTGCTAGAGTGATTCGCAATTGTGAGCAATTCTGAATTCACATTCAGCATCTGGGGCAGGTGTGCCTGAAGCGTCAGCTGTAATGAGTTTTTGGTTTGGGTCGCTCATAATAAGGGTAAAGCAGGCTTCGCAGATTACTTTTGTTGGGTATGGCTGGTCTTCTTTTTGAGCACACATTTCATCAGAAACTTGAACGTATTTCATGAAAGTCTCCTTTACTGTTTTTGGTGATTGTAAGGCTGCTACGCTCTTCAATCAATAAAAAATGTCTTGTGCATTGGCTTGTTATTGCCAGCAAAGCCTATGTAGAAAAGGTCTAACTGCTGCTTTGACACGATCCTGTATGCTGCCACCACTTTTTGCAGCATGGTGGTGTGGAGATAATGATATTTGTAGTGGGTGGGCTGTGTGCTTATGCGCTACTCGTTGTCTTTACTTTCTTTTTTTGTCTGAAACATACGTAGCAGCGAGCCGAAGGTTGCAAACGCAGCCATGCCAGTAATACCACTAGCGGCGAGTGTGCCCATTGTTTGCCATTTGGCAGCGGTGGAAAGTGTTTCCAGTTCAAATAAAAAGCAGGCAGCGCTCCATAGAAAAACGCCAAAAGAGATGATACCTGCCACAATGCTGCTTAAGTGGACAAGGTTAAGCGCGTGTTCCCGTTTTTCTTTATAGTAGGTTGTAGCAACAATAATAGTAAGTGAAACGAAGTGGAATAAAACCAGCCACTTGAATTGGAAAAAGACAAGGGTGACGACAAACGTAACTATAGTTAAAACCAGTAATCCAAAAAGTGGAAGCAGTGGGCGCTGTTCTTTCATGCAAAGAAATCCGATTAAAGATTATTTTGAAAAAAATGATACTGATATGTCATTAACAAGCTTGTCAAATGAAAAAACGAGAAGTGCTATTAACTGGAGGCACTGAAAGAATAAATTTTGATAGAGTAACTCTATGGGGATGGTATAAAAATTAGGGGGTTGAGTGAGGAGAGGTGAAACGCGGTGCATTTTCTGCGGTTGATGCAAAACGTGTTCGCATGGTTAGCAAATTCCTGCTGCTTGCAGGATTTCAACGCCATTTTTCTCGATTGCTCTGCAAATATGGAAGAACTCTACAATGTCGAGCCGCCGCTCTTTATTTTCTGTCTTGGAAATAAAGGACTGAGGTTTTCCCAATTTATGTGCAAGCTCTGTTTGCGTTATTCCTGCTTTTTTTCGCTCTGCGACTAGTGCGTCGATGATAGCCTTATATTCTTTCAAATAGATTGATTTCATGCTGAATCCTTTGCGTAATCTTGAAAGAATTTAAGGTATGCTGTATTTACTAATATCCCAAATTGGGATATTAAGAGTTCAACAATGTATGCGAATAGATGGTGCACAATTCGCATGGATTTAAAGGTTCAGTGCGCATCTGATCTAACTAGCTGTGCTCTACACCAGCTAGGATTAAGAATCCCTTGTCTTTTTAGGCAGGGGATTTTTGTGTTTCTTTGGCCTAAAACCGGCGCTGCTATGATATCAGTTGTTCTATTTATTTTGTATACACATGGAAACAAAGTTTGATGAATATTGGCTGGTAGCGCTTTTTATATTTTAATTTTGTCATATCTTGGCGTTCCGCTTGACGTTTTTTTGTTTCTGTATAGAAACCTAGCTATATAAGCTTGTGGTGGGGAAGTGCATTGGTGTGACCGGATGAAAGGATTGAATAGGGCTGTACCGTTCCTTTTCTGTGCATGGTTCGAAACGTGCCGCATATTCTCCAATTGCTTACTATGAAACATAACTGTTTATGAGGAGAAACAATATGTCGAACGGACAAGACACGGTTAGACTTGTTTCTGCTGGATTAGGACTTGGTATAAAAGCGTATGAAGCAGCGTTGAGACTTTCTGCTGCTGGATACGATGTGCCGGGACTTTCTGAGTTTCAGCAGCATGCCGCTCAGTTAAAATTTTTGGCAGAACTACCAGAAGGTGGCAGGAATGGTTCCCCTTTTTCTGTAGTGGGGCATTCGTAATGCTGAAGTCGATGTGCTGTAACTAACGTTAGTAATGGTAAGACGAGTCTAAAGAAATACTTATTCTTTTGCGAGACTTTACAAAGTACAAATTAGATTCATTAGATCAAGAGTTGTTAAAGGTGCAGTCGATACCGCACTAATGGATAGGTCTATTAGAAAAAAATAATAAAAATGCCGCCCAATGCTTTAGAAGCAGTGGGCGGCATGATGTTTTGCAATTGCTGGAGAAGCGGCTTGGATATCACAACACTTCTACCTATTGTTTTAAGCGATTAGGGCATGTGTTGCTCAAGCTTAGTCATCTTGAAGTCGAGAACGTCAAAGCCCGGTGTAATTGCTTTAACAATATTAACTGGTGAGACATAAATGTCTGTCCAGTCAAGAGTGATGGTAATGTCGTCTTCGTTAAAGATAACCTTTGCAAAGACAGGGCGGACGTCCATAGTGCGTTCGCCTTTTTTGGTGGTACGCGTCCACATGATAGACTCTTCTTCGAGCATGTCTTTAAAAGCTTGAATAAAGTCTGCTTTGCGCTCTTCATTACCTGCATATTCTACTTTGAATGTTTCTGCATATGGTTGTGCCTGCTTTTTCGCCATAGAAAGACGTTCAACAGCAACTGGATGCATGCCGGATGGAAACGCAGAAATAAGCTTTTTGAAAACTTCTTCCGGTGTGAATGGTTCGCGGATGAATATGTTTACCCATTCTTTTTTACTTGCAACCCCAATTGGTAAAGCACGACCAAAGGAGATAAGCGGCAATGGATGGAAGCCCTGCGAGAAGGTGAGCGGCAGTTCTACACGGCGAAAAATACGCTCGAAAATAGACTGAAGTTCTAACTGTGAAAGAAATACTGAAGTATCTTCTTTACTGTACCAAATTCGCAAGTGCGCTGCTTTTACGGTAAGATGCTCGGCAAGTTTCGGCGGCTTATTAGACACAGCGGACTTGATAACGATACGACCTTTCTCATCAAGCTCAATTTCATGTGCCTGCTGATCTCGCGCTTCGTTGTTAAGAACATTTTTATATTTGGTGTCTTCGGTGAGGCGCTCAAGTTTGGATTCTTTTGCCCCTTTATCACATGCACCGCAGACCCGACATGCTCCGTAGCGACAGTCATCTGTAACTTTTTCTTCTTTTGCGCGTTGTAATTCACGAAGAAGAAATTCTTTTGTTACGCCGTTGTTGAGGTGATCCCATGGCAGAGCAGCGTCAACATCGCGGCTGCCAGTGTATTCATCAACGGTGAGGCCGTGCTCTTCAACAGCTTCAAGGTACGGATCGATAGAAAAATGTTCTACCCAGCTGCTGAATACAGCACCCTTGTTGTAGGCAGTTTCTACAACATCAGCAAGGCGACGGTCACCACGGGAGAAAATGCCTTCCAGCATGCTGGATTCTGGCTCGTGCCAGCGCATACGCATATTTTTTTCCTGCTTGAACTTGTCGCGCAGGTACTGAATGCGGTTGCGGATTTCGTCATATGAAATTTGTGGTTCCCACTGGAACGGTGTGTTCGGTTTAGGAACAAATGGTGAAATGCCTGCGGTAACCTGAATTCGTTTGCCTGCTGCACCGCGTACTTTGCGGCAAAGCTCAACGATGGCATCAAGGTCTTCGTAGGTTTCAGTCGGCAGACCGATCATAAAGTACAGTTTTACCTGCTGCCAGCCATGCTGGAACAGTTTACGTACATGGGTGATAATGGCTTCTTCAGTGATGCCTTTGTTAATCACATCTCGCATACGCTGGCTGCCAGCTTCCGGTGCGAGAGTTGCACCAGTGCGGCGGATAGATGCCATTTTTTCCATGATGTCATCATCAATGGAGCCTACACGTAGCGATGGCAGTGAAACTGAAACTTGTTCCTGTGAGCAACGGTCAACCGTATTCATGAACAGCTCTTTAAGAGCAGAGAAGTCGCCTGTTGATAACGAAAGGAAAGAAAGGTCATCATACCCTGTGGTTGTGAGGCTTTCCTGTACAATCTTTTCAACATTGGTAACGGAGCGCTCGCGTGCAGGGCGGTAGGTCATACCTGCCTGACAAAAACGGCATCCACGGGTACAACCGCGTGCAATCTCAAGGGCGAGACGGCTGTGCACTGCACCAAAAGGAATTGGCTGGCTGGTTGGAAACTCTGCATCGTTCATATCTGGCACAACACGACGGGTAGGACGTGCTGTAATGTCTTCAGTAGGAACTAATGTTGCATTGTCTTCTTTCTGCTTAAAGAAAGAAGGTACGTATACGCCCGGAATTTTTGCTGCGCGGAGAAGGAACTCATGGCGTGAGGTATTTTCTTTTTTACACTGCTCAAGGGTGTCAAGAAGCTCTACCATCATGGACTCGCCTTCACCGAGAGTCATAAGATCCATAAATGGTGCAAGTGGCTCAGCGGATAACGTACATCCGCCACCAGCCATGATGATAGGGGTATCCAGAGAGTTTCCGCGGTCAGCGGTGCGGTATGGAATGCCGCTTAAATCCAGCATGTACAGAATGTTGGTGTAGCAAAGCTCGTGGGTTACGTGGAACCCTACCATGTCGAGTTTGCCAAGCGGGGTATCGGACTCCAGCGTTGCAAGCGATGCATTATGGTCGCGCAGTACCTGTGCAGTCTCTACACAAGGGGTGAAAACACGTTCTGCCCACCAGTTTTCGCGTTCGTTAAGAATTCCGTAAAGAATTTTTTGACCAAGGTAAGACATGCCCACTTCGTACATGTCCGGAAACGCAAGGGCGATATGGATAGAAATGTCCTTACCTTGTTTATGAATGGTTCCTTCTTCAGTGCCGAGGTAGCGGCTTGGCTTTGGAACCAGTTGCAGCAATTCACGCATGGAGTATCCTTATACAGAGGTTTCAGTCGGTTGGAAAAATACGACAGGAAAAGCTTCCTCATATTTTTTTCACGACGGTAGCTCACCAAAAATTACTGGCGTCAACTACCGGACTGAGGTTCCGTAAAAAGTTATGTTGTGCAAAATAGGGAAGAGGCGGCATACCTGCCGCCTCTCATAAAAACTAGTAAAATAAAAAATATTATTTTTTCAGAAGCTGGGAGATGTCAGTAACATTACCGCCTGCGCCACCCTGAAGGTCAAGGTTGCCAAGACCACCGGTAGAAACGGTAAGGTTGGAAGTAGCTTCTAAGTATTTTGTTTTAAGATCTTCCGGACACTCTTTGTATTCGTAAATTACGTGTTCGGTAGAAATTTTAGCGTCGAAATCTTGCTCAAACGGGTAACCGAAAGGCAGGAGCATCATCTGAACGCCTTGCTGAGTAGGGACAGTCTGCAAAACAGCCACGTCAGTAAGCATATTATCTTCAACGTTTGCTTTGCCAATGAGCATGTCTCCGCTCACCAGTTTAACTAATTTAATTTCATAAGCCATGTTCTGCTCCTTAAAGTAAGTTCCGGCTTTAGGTAGGTATTCGTTCTGCAACTGTCAAGGTGTTCAGCGTGCTAATCTTTAGATGGCGTAATAAAAAGAACGGTCATGCTTGCAACAGTCAGTATGCTGAAAATGGCAAAGCCGATTTGGAAGGAGAATACATCTCCGCAGTATCCCAAAAAATTCGGCATAATACCTGAGCCGATGATGCCGACAAACGGCATAGTAACAGCCAGCACAAGCGATTGTTCTTCTGCTGGAAAAAAATCGGAAAAGACCTTGAAGATTACAGGGAACAGCATAGCTGGAAATAGTGGTTGCGCAATTATTGCCGTTGTAAGGAGAGTTCCCTGAGTTGTTGCCATAAGAGCAAGACATATTGCACTGAGAAACAACCCCGCAAGGAGTAGAGGTCTGGCGCCGGTTTTGGATGAGATATACCCTGCACTGAGTGCCATAAAAGGCGTTGCCAGTCTGGATATAGCCAGTAGGCTATTGGCTTCGGCGCTAGTCATGTGCTGTTGGTTTACTAAAAAGAGTGGCAGCACATAGTACGGAGCTGTTTCAAGTGTCAGTCCTATGCCTACTAACACAAAAAATATTAGGGTGTTGCGCTTTGTTGCAAGGCGTTTGAGTGTGGAGAATCGCGGTGCAGCGCCATTGCCGTGCCCACCCTTGCCCATGAATGCAAAAAAAACTGCCAGCAGCATGGATGCTACCCCTACACATTGCATTGTTCCTCGCCAGTCGGTGAAAGAAAGCATTAATTCGACAATAAACGGCGCGGAAATAAACGAAAGGTTAGGGGCTAGCTCATGGATAGATAATGCCTTGCTCAGGTTTTTTTTGTCTACCAGAGAACTTAGTGTTGCCATGCCGGATGGGAAATATAATCCGGCAGAAAGTCCGAATAGAAGTAAGCCAAGCTGTAATTGCAGATATGTTGTAGTCATGGACAACATAGTGAAGCTGGTGCCAGCTAAAAAAACGGATGCTGTAACAATGTGCTTGTGTTTGCAATGTACGGCGAGAAAACTGTTTGCCAGCAAGCTGATACTTAATCCAACGGATCTGACTACAAGGAGACTGGTGGTTACAGTGTTGGAAAAGTTAAATTCTTGCTGAATCGATACGAGCAACGGCGAAAGAAGTGCGCGTTCTACGCAGTTGAAATAGAAAAGAAGCGCAATGAGACAAAGATATGGAAAAGCCGTGCGAAATGGCAGTACGCCTTGGTAGTGTTTGTCTGTAGGCATGGAATTTTTGTGTGAAGAGCGTTAATGTGTGCGGATGAGTTTGAGAGAACCAACAACGTGAATGTGAGAAGCCGAAATGCGTCGTTTAAGCAATTGCTATAGTAAAAAGGCTGAGAAAAACTTTGGTAAGCAAGTTTTTCTCAGCCTTATGTAATCACTACTTGTTAACTAGCCCCATGCGTTCTTTGATGTATTCAAAGTCGATTGAGGAGCTGACGAGCTGAGCACCCTGACGAATTTTTATAACATCACGTAGCTTGTGTCTGGAAAGAATAGCTTCCATTTTCTTTGCTACGGTGTAGGTGTCATCGCGCACTACAACAATAGGAATATTTAACACTTCAGAACGGGTAAGAATAATGTCATTAGGGTAAAGGTTACCGGTTAACACAAGGCACGGGCAGTTACCTTCAAGGGCAACAAGTTGTACGTCGGAACGGTCACCACCAACAATAACGGCAGAATTTTTATTCTTACGGAAATGAGTCATAAAGTTTTCAACCTGCATTGTGCCGATAAGGAAGTTTTCTACAACTTTTTCGGACTTTGAAGCACAGGAGATAACTTTTCCGCCGAGCCGTTCTGCAAGGTCGCTAACCCTGATGGCTCCCATGAGCGGGTCTTTAGGAATGACTCCCAGAACTTTAATGTCATTGCGCTCAAGGAATGGCTTAATGAGTCCTTCTACTTCATTCATAAAGCTGGAAGGAATGTCATTCAAGATAACACCTGCAAGGCTGTCCCCAAGAACATCCTTAAGTACTACAAGGTAGTCGTAGTTCAGTTCTTTATCGAGGCGGTCAATGACAACAATTTGTAAGCCAAGTTCTTTAGCAACACGCATGCCGTCGATGTTACAGTAACGACCTGAATACATAGAGCCGGAACCGGCAACAACCATGGCATCTTTGCCTTTAGCAAGCTGTTCGTACCCATGCTTAATGGATGGCATAAGGTCGTCATACTGTCCGCTGAAGGCACGTACTTTAAAGTCTTGCGTTACAACAACTGGGCTGACAAATTCGGGCGGCGCGTCCTGTCCAAGAATATCTTGAACAAAGAAAGCATCCTGATCTCCGAGAATGCCATCGCGCTCTTCCGGTACTGCTCCAACCGGTTTCATGTAGCCTACATCAAACCCTTCTTTTTGAAGACGCAGGCCAATACCCATAACAACCATGTTTTTACCGGAGTATCCGGAAGTAGAGCCAATGTAGATTCCTGCAGCCATTGCGTCCTCCTGTCGAAAAAACTATATAATAACTCTGTGTTAGCAGGTTGCAAATTTGCAAAAAATTCTACCACAGATGTCAAAACAATATCATAAAAAGTAGTCCGCCGTGAATAGAAGGCAAACTAAAAATGTATAATGAATACTATACCGCTGTGTAAGCTGATGTGCGCTAACCACTCTGCGTATTATACCAGAGAAAATCAAGAAAGATATTCATTGTTTTCAGGTTATGAGAAAAGTAGGTATGGGTGTTTGGTGCTTATCTAATTGAGTGAAAACGGCGTATGTGTAGTGTATAGTGTATAACTGTGTTTTTCAAAACAGTTTTCGGTATAATCGACATAATAAGCGGCATCTGTATTTACATGCAGCCAAAAAAAAGATAACCGCCAATGCAAACTTATACGGTCACAGTATGCTGTTGACAAGACTTGGGTACAAAAGGCAGTCATGTCTTTTTTACTCAGGCGGTTGTTGGCAGAAAAGCACCATTGTGTGCGAGAAGGATAGTATGCTCGAAAGATTGCAAGAACATATTCGTTATACATTTACTCAAATTTCTTTGCTTGAAACAGCTCTCACGCATAGTTCTTTTGCAAATGAACATGGCGGGGCGATAGAACATAACGAACGATTAGAATTTTTAGGAGATGCAGTTCTTGAAATCTGCGTTTCTGAACGGCTATTTGCCAAGTTTCCTAAAGCCAGAGAGGGTGTGTTAACCCGTATGCGTGCAAAGTTGGTGAGCAAGCCTTCTCTTGCTGCTCTAGCTATTGAAATGCAGTTGGACAAATATTTGAAGCTTGGAAAAGGTGAAGAAGCACAAGGTGGTCGTGACAGGCACTCTTTATTGAGTGATGCTTTTGAAGCGGTGCTCGGTGCAGTTTTCCTTGATGGCGGCTACGATAGTGCGCTTGCTTATATTGATAACGTCTTTGAAAGTAAGTGGCCAAATGAGCCTGAAACAACAAAAGCAAAAGACTACAAAAGCCGTTTGCAGGAACTTACGCAAAAGAAATTTAAAGACCGTCCTTCCTATACTCTCAAGAGTAGTAAAGGTCCTGAACACGCCAAAGTTTTTGAGGTGGAGCTTGGGTTACCGGATGGCACAGTTGTTATTGCTGAAGGTCCTAGTGTAAAAAGGGCTGAACAATACGCTGCAAGCATTGCATTGGAGCGCTTTGAAGCCTAACTAAGCCCGTTGATACGTTTAGTTCTTGTCCTTGCTTACTTTTTCATAATAAATTTTTTTGTTGTGAGCTTATTTAAGGACGGGACAAAACTAATAAAAAAAGCCGGAGAATTTCTCCGGCTTTTTTTATTGTATAGCAGCAGAGGTTACGAGCCTTGAAGTAATCTGCGTGCGGTTTCCGGCAAGGAGTTTGCCTGAACCAGCATTGCCATAGCTGCATTGGCTTGCAACTGTCTGCTTGTGAACAGCATCATTTCGTTGGCAACATCAACATCGGAAATGCGAGATTCTGATGCTTGTGCATTTTCACGTTGAATAGAAATATTGTCGATTGAAGCAGAAAGGCGGTTTTGAGTCGCACCAATATGCGCATGAATGTTTTCAATCTTCAGCATTGCCTCTTTCAATCTTCCTAAAGATTCAAGGGCACCTTCTTTTGTCAGCAAGTTGTCGCCAGTTTCTACACCGATGTTAAGAGAGCGGGCTGAAACTTTGCCGATATGAATTGAATAGTTGTCCCCGAAGTCGTTCTGAGTACCAAATGCAAAGTTAACACTGAGAGCAGAATCTGTTTTGATGTTGAACTGCGCTAATTCAAGATCTTTTTTTGCTTGTGCAGTGTTTTCATTTACCTGCTCTTCTGTAAGTGTTGCAGGAGGAGTGACGGTGTGCTTAGGTACGGTTTTGTAGCTGACAGTATGGGTATCAGAATCAAACTCGAATACAATGTTTCCATCATCACCGGAGTGTGCAGGATCTGTGCTGCTAGGGTCAACAAATGTTTCGGTGACTTGTCCTCGAGGGTATGATGCAGTTACACGCAGCTGCTCACCAGCTTTTGTCTGAATTTTTCCTGTAGCAGGAAGATATTCCCAGCTTTTTCCACCGTCTTTTGAAATTTCGTAGCTAACGCTTGTAGCTTCACTTGGCTCATACTGTTTACTGAGACTGTATGTTTCTGAGCTGACTAACGTCTTTGCGCCAGCCGAAGGTTTTTCTGGGGTAACTGATGTTGTACCGTCTTCATTGTAAACGTATGTCGCTTTTACCGGCGCGGCTGTGCCAGAGCCTGCTTCAGAAAATGTTGCGGTGGTGGTTACTGTGAAGCCGTTTTTATTCTTATTGGCGAAAGCGATAGTGTCGCCAATGCCGATAGAATCTACTGTTTTTGTTGCAGTATCAACTGTTGCAGTACCAGCTGTTACTGGCGCTGCGTTATGAACAGTAAAATTATGCTGATATCCCTTGAGCGGGAATAGGTTGTTGAACTCTGTGCCTTCTGAAATTCGAGTGATTTCTGCTGCAAGCTTTTGATACTCTTGGTTGATAAATTCACGCTGACTAGCGTTGTATGTTCCGGTAGAAGCCTGTTGCGCTAATTCTTTCATGCGAATCAGCTGGGTATCAATAAGTCCAAGTGCGCCATCGGCAGTCTGAATCATGGAAATGCCATCGTTAGCATTACGGATTCCCTGATGGATAGTCGAAATATCCGCACGCATAATTTCTCGAATAGCAAGTCCAGCGGCATCATCCGCAGAGGTGTTGATGCGAAGACCGGAAGAAAGTCTACCGGTAGACGTCTCCATATTTTTATAGCTTTGATCGAGACTGTATCTAGCATTAATTGCCAGCATATTGTGGTTAATGGCCAAAGACATATTGTATAACCTCCGTGTTCTACAAAACTATCTATAGCAATGGCAAAATGTTGCGAGCCAATTGCGTTGTGCGGATGCGTTGAAAAAAGAGCTGGAGAATGTTCCCCAGCTCTTATGAGTATATTAGGGGTGATCTATTCTAGCGAGCGTCAAGGAGTTTCTGAGCCATCTTTGGCAGTGAGTTTGCCTGAGCGAGCATGGAAACAGCAGCGTTCGTCATGATCTGTGTTCTGTTGAACTCAGTCATTTCTGTTGCTACGTCCACGTCGGAGATACGGGACTCAGAAGCCTGAAGGTTTTCTTTCTGAATAGACACGTTTTCAATGGTAGCGCTAAGGCGGTTCTGTGTGGAACCAAGTTCTGCACGGATTTTATCTTTACGA